>JBGSME010000226.1:0-3265 GCA_041740335.1 Bryobacteraceae bacterium
GGCGCGAGCGCGGGCGCGGCCGGGATTCCTGGCTCTTCTATTGGGCTTATTCGGCGTAATGATGTACGCGGTGGAGCAAAGAACGAATGAATTCGGGGTACGCTTGGCTCCGGGGGCGAGGACCGGTCAAGGTGATCGGGCTGGTTCTGGAACAGGGGATGAAGCTGGTGATGGCAGGAATCGGGCTGGGAGCGGCCGCGGGCTGGGCTCTCTCGCGAACGCTGCAGGGTTTCATCGGCAGGCTTGGGGAATTTCACTGGGGGCTGTTCGGCGTGACGGTGGCGCTTCTGGTAGCGGTGACAATGGCGGCTTGTTGGCTGCCGGCACGGCGCGCCACGCGGGTGGAGCCGGCAGCGGCGCTACGCGCGTAGGGCAATCGGACGACTCACGGTTGCGGATGGACGCCTCATCCGGCTACTCTTGAGAATCCTAACCTTGCCTATGCCATTTCGACTCGACGGAAAAATTGCGCTCGTCACGGGCGGCGCCAGCGGGATTGGTGAAGCCACTTGCCGCGTCTTTACCGAAGCCGGAGCACGCGTGATCATCTGCGATCTGAACCGTGAGCGCGCGGAAGCTCTGGCGGCTGAATTGCCTGGCGGGCGCGCCGCGCTGTGCGACATCACCGATGAAGCCGCGGTGGCGGCATTGTACGGTTCGATCGACCGGCTGGACGTGCTGGTGAACAACGCCGGGATCGGATTGGTGGGGAGCGTCGAAGAGACGGCGGCCGAGGATTTTGAACGGCTGATGCGGGTGAACGTAACCGGCCCGTTCCTGATGACACGGGGTGCGATGCCATTGCTGCTCGCCTCGCACGGCAACATCATCAATATCGGATCGGTGGGCGGACTGGTGGGAGTGAAGAAGCGCTTCGCCTATTGTGCGACCAAGGGCGCGGTGGTGGCGATGACGCGGCAGTTGGCGCTCGACTACCCGACGCAGATACGTGCGAATTGCATTTGCCCGGGTACGGTGGATTCGCCGTTCGTCGAGGCGTATCTGGAGAAGTATCACAAGCACGAAAAAGACAAAGTGCGCGGGGAGTTGAACCAACGGCAACCGATCGGGCGGTTGGGGAAGCCGGTGGAGATTGCGCACATGGCGCTTTATCTGGCATCCGAGGAAGCCGCATTCGTGAACGGAAGCGTGCAAACGATCGACGGCGGCTGGACGGCGGCGTAGGCGGTTAGTCCCACTCGCGTTGGCCCCATCGAAGGCCTGCGCCTTACCGAAGGTTCCGGGCTGGACAGGCTACGGAAAAGGTTCCCCCCCAAGCGTCCCTTGCCGCAAGCGGATAGCGGGCCTACGCTGTCCTTACCACTCTTGGTTAAGGACAAACAATAAATGCACATCGTTTCAAAATTTTCTGTAGCGCTGCTATCGGCATTCTCCCTCGTTGCCGCCGATAAAGTGGCGCACGATCCACCCACTCCAGCGGTTCCGCGGATCGTCATCGCACCCTCAAAGCCACTGCGTCCGGTAACGACGACGCCGGCACCGACGGGACGGATCGCACCCGGTATCGCCGCGCCGATCATGGGCGGAGCTGCCGTGATCGCGGCTCCGGAGGCGGCCACGCCTACAAGACCGCTCGACATGAAATTATTGGTGATCGCAGCCGACGGAAACGAACCGGCCTTGCCCGCCATTCGATCGTCCCTCGAGCATATCGGGATTCCGTATCACGCCATCGTGGCGAAGAATCAGGCTCTTCCCGCTTTGGGCGATGCGGCCAAGGGCTTCTATCAGGGCATCATCCTGACATCGGGCAATCTGGCGGTGGAGGACGCCAACGGCAACTGGAACAGCGCTTTCAGCGAGGCGCAGTGGACCGCGCTCGACAACTACACTCGCGACTATGGGGTCCGCACAGTGGCGATGTATGCGTTTCCGGAAGCGCGCTACGGGTTGAGCTACCTCAGCGCGATCAGCCCCACCGAGACATCGCCGGCGTGGGCATCGGTAGCGGCGACGGGAGCATCCGTGTTCTCGTATGTGAACCGGGCCAACCCGATCAAGATCCAATGGGCATATACGTATCTCGCAGCGCCGTACGCGGAACAGGGAGAGACGACGGTGCCGGTAATCACCATCAACGGGCAGACGGCGGGAGCGCTCCACACGAAAGCCGACGGCCGGGAATTTCTGGCGCTCACCTTTGACCAAAGTCCGTACCTGACTCATTCGCTTTTGCTGAACTACGGCCTGATCAACTGGGTGACACGCGGCGTGTTTCTGGGATCGCGGCAGGCGTATCTGTCGCCGCAGAACGACGATCTTTTTCTGCCGAACGATCTGTTCGTGTCGAATGTTCCGGCCTGCCAACCGTTACCGGGATCGGACCCGACATACGATCCGGCGGTGAACTGCCCGAACCTGCGGATCAGCGGCGCCGACCTGGATAAACTGGCGGCCTGGCAGGATGGAATTCGCGCGAAGGCGCAGACGGGGAACTTCCGGGTGGCACATGCCTTCAACGGCTTCGGGGCTACGGCGGAGGGAGGCGCGAGCACCAACGATTCATTGAAGCTGAGGGCGATTGCACACCGCAGCCGCTTTTTCTGGCTGAGCCACACCTATGATCATGAGCACCTTGATTGCTATCTACCGGTGCCCAACAGCGGAATCTGCCGGCCGGCGACCTATGCCGAGTCCCGCACGGAACTGGTAAAGAACATTCAAGTGGCGACCAGCCTCGCCCTGCCGATGGATCGCGCGAGCATGGTGACGCCGGCGATTTCCGGGCTGACCAATCGCAACTTCATGCGCGCCGCCGGCGACAATCGGATCCGCTACGTGGTGGGCGATATGTCACGGCCTGAGCATGTACCGGCCATTCCGAATACGGGGATCCAGAGCAGTGCGGATTCGCGGATCACGATCGTGCCACGGCGGGCGACCAACATCTTCTACAACGCGACGACGCGCAACGTGGGCGCCAACGGATCCGAGACCGATGAGTACAACTTTCTGTATGGGCCGAACGGCATCTTCCGGCTTGAGGACGGCAGCCCGTTCTTCAACACGACACAGACCTATAACCAGCTGATCGACCGCGAAAGCGACGCGCTGGTTTCCTACATGCTGCGCGGCGAGCTCTATCCTTCGATGTTCCATCAATCGAACTTCTACTTTTACAACGGCACCCAGTCACTATTCACGGACTTGATGGAAGCAACTTTCACCAAGTTCGGAAAGATGACGAACCTGGCGGTATCGAGCCTGGCGCAGACCACGATCGGCAGCATGATGGTGGAACGCT
>JBGSME010000227.1:0-9250 GCA_041740335.1 Bryobacteraceae bacterium
AATTCGCCCTTCCTCCACGGCATCGTCACCATCATCTTCCTCGCCTTCCTCCTCCCCGGACTCGCCTACGGCATCGCCGCGCGAACCATACGCAGTGACGCCGACGTCATGAACGCCATGGGCAAGACCATTGGGACCCTCGGCGTCTACATCGTTCTCGTCTTCTTCGCCGCCCAGTTCGTTGCTTTCTTCGGGTGGACCAACCTCGGACTCATACTCGCCATCAACGGCGCGGCGTTCCTGAAATCCATCGGCCTCACCGGCATGCCGCTGCTGTTGGCGTTCATTCTCGTCGCGGCGTTCCTCAACCTGTTCATGGGCTCGGCGTCCGCCAAATGGGCGATTCTCGCGCCCGTCTTTATTCCGATGCTGATGCTGCTCGGTTACTCCCCCGAACTCACCCAAACCGCCTACCGCATCGGCGACTCCACCACCAACATCGTCACTCCGATGATGAGTTACTTCGCCCTCATCATCGCCTTCGCCCAACGTTATAAACCCGACGCCGGCATCGGCACCATTGTCGCCACCATGCTGCCCTACACCACCGTGTTCCTGATCGCCTGGATCGTCATGTTCGCCGTCTGGGTCGGCTTGGACATTCCCGTCGGACCCGGCGCCGCCATCGGCTGGTCCGCTGCGCCGTAGCCGGATCTCACGCTTTGGTGAGGCCGCGCCAAGTCCGTCTTGCGCGTCTGCGAATCGCCCCCGTCGGGATATATCGCCAAAGTAGACTAGTCGATCTTTCAGATACGGCCGGTCCCCGGGGCCGGCTTGACCTCCCCGCACAACTCAAGGTAAAACAGTCCTGATTACCAGATACCGTGCCGAAATTCGACCCATCGCCGGAGAAATTCCAATTCTACCGGCTCCGTTTTTCTTTCCGCGCCAGCCAGCCCATTCTCTTCCCTCCCGGAAAGTCTGGAAACGTCGTCCGAGGGGCCTTCGGCACCATCTTCCGCCAGATCGCCTGCGTCCCCACGTGCGACGCCACCGAGTCCTGCGAGATCCGTGATGCCTGCCCTTACGCCCAAATCTTCGAACCCCGTCCCACCGCCTCCCACCCAAGTGGACTCGCCGAACTGCCACGTCCCTTCGTCTTCCGTGCCGCGCACCTCGATGGTCCCATCGCCCCCGGCCAGCCTTTTCATTTCGACATCCATCTATTCAATACCCGCGCTCCCGTCCTGCCCTACTTCGTCCTTACCTTCGCCCAACTCGCCCGCGAGGGCATCGGACCCGGCCGCGGCCGTGCCTCCCTCGATCGGGTCGAGCAACTCGACCTCGCCGGGAATAGCATCGCGACTCTCTTCGACGGGAAAACCTTCCACACCTCCGGGCAAATCGTCCCCACGTCGATTCACCTGTCCCCCACGCCTCCCGTCACCGCCATCCGACTGCGCTTCGTCACACCCACCGAACTTAAATCCGGCCAGCAACTCGTCACCCGCCCCGAATTCCACGTCCTTTTCGCGCGTCTCCGCGACCGTATTTCCACCCTCGGCGATCTCTACGGTGCCGGTCCTCTCGGCATCGATTTCCGCGCCGCCGCCGCTCGCGCCGCTGCCATTCGCCTGACCCATTGCGGCCTCCGTTACGAAGCGCTCGAACGCCGCTCGTCGAAGACTGGCCGGTCGCACCCCATGGGCGGTTTCGCCGGCGAGGTCGTTTACGAGGGGGATCTCGCCGAGTTCGTCCCGTACATTGAGGCTGGCAAGTGGACCGGGGTCGGCCGCCAGACCGTGTGGGGAAAGGGGGAGTTGGATGTCGAATACTGACCCCGCCCCGTTTCCCGAGTTCTTCGAGCGGCTCACCGGCAACCATCCCTATCCCTATCAGGAACGATTCGCGGCACTGTGGGAAGACGGCAATTCCCTGATCCTACGTGCCCCAACCGGAGCCGGAAAAACGTGGACCGTCGTTGCTCCGTTCCTCCACTCGGTCGCCAGTGGCCGCCGCTTCGCGGACCGCCTCATTTATGCTCTCCCTCTCCGGACCCTGGCATCCGGTATTCACCGTTCCGTGGCTGACGCCGTTTCTCAGATGCCTGGTGCTTTTGCTGGTGTCGCTTCCTCCGCGAAGTCCCGAGTCGATTCAGATACACTGCATTGCAGCCTCCAAATGGGAGGCGAAAAGAACGATCCTTTCTTTGAATCGGACCTCGTCTTCACCACCATCGATCAATTGCTCTCCGGCTACCTCATGCTTCCGGTGTCCCTGCCGAAGCGCCTCGGAAATATGGTCGCCGGCGCGCTCATCGGCTCTGCCATCGTCATCGACGAAGCGCACCTATTGGACCCATCGGTCGCTCTGGGCACGATGATCGAAATGCTCCACCGTCTCCGCGGTCTCTGCCAGTTCGTGATCATGTCCGCCACCATTTCGGACACTGGAGCCCAATGGATCGCTGGAAAACTCGGCGCCACCGTTTTCACGATTCCAGAAGTCGAGGTCCGCGCACTCCCCTCGCAGTCCACCAAACACCGCGAATGGTCCTACGTCCCCCGCCCCCTCGCCGTCGGAGATGTGCTTGCGGCGCACAAGGGCGGACGAACTATTGCCCTCGTCAATACCGTCCGCCGGGCGCAGCAACTCTACACCGAAATTGCCAACCAGACGCATGACTCCTCTACGGAGGTCACCCTCCTCCACTCTAGATTTTTCCCGGACCATCGCCGCACCAAAGAAACCGCGATCGTTGATTCGCTTGGACCGAAAGCAGTCCGGACCAACGTCATCCTCGTCACAACTCAGGTCATTGAGGCCGGTATCGACATATCCGCGGATCACCTGCTCACCGACCTGGCGCCCATGAACGCTTTGATCCAACGCGCGGGAAGAGTCGCTCGCTATCCCAAACGACACCTTGGGTACGTCTCCGTCTTCAGCGTCGAGAGCCCATCCCCTTACCAGAACGAAAAGCCGTTGCTCGAGTCCACCCTCGCTGTCCTGGATTCTCTCCCTTCTGATGGCGCACCCATCGACTTTGCGGAGGAACAGCAGTGGGTGGACCGCGTCCACGGCCCGCGGGAAGCCCAAACGCTCGCTGCCTACGACAATATCCGGACAGTCCGTGATAAAGTGCACCGCGCGATGCACGGCGACGAAGGCCTTTTCGGACAACTCGTACGCGACATCGACTCCGTCAACGTGATCATTACTGGCGATCCGGAGGACCTCAATTTCAGTGGATATGCCCATGGACGCGGCCGCATCGGTTGGCCTGCCATGCTCAGCGTCTCCCGCTCCTCGGTACACGCCCTGCGTCCGGCCTTTGATTCGGTTCCCCACGGCGCTTGGATCGGAAAGACCGCAGTTGCGCGAGAGGACGAACGCCCAGGCCTCTGTTTCGATTGGATCGCAGCAGGCAACGCCAATCAACTGGCCTCCGCCTGGCTCATCGCCATTCATCCGGACTACGCGTCCTATTCTTCGGACACCGGACTCGTATTTGCCCAACCCGGTCCCGAACTGCCTGTCGACTATGCGGAACGCCCTCCCCTGCCCGCATACAGTTACCAATTCGAATCGTGGTCCGATCACGCGAATCGCGTCCGCGCTCAAGCCCGCCGCCTCCACTCCCTACATCGCCACGCCGCGAAACTTCTTAGCTCCGTGATCGGCCCAGGCATCACACCGGATCAAGTCGAATGGCTTGTCGAGTTCACCTGTTTCCTCCATGACACCGGCAAACTGTCAGACGCGTGGCAGCAAACTGCATGGCGTTGGCAGCGGGACAAAGATCAACGATTGAAGGAGTCCGGTCAGGAGGTTCCCCAGCGGCCACAAGTTGCACTTGCCCATACCACGTTTCACCCTGTTCACGATCGCGACTTCCGCTATTTGCCTGAATATCGCTTTCCAAACCACGCTGTCGAAGGCGCTTTCGCCATTGAAGAGTACGCCGCCGAAACCCTCGTCAACCGCTTTGGCGAGACCGCCGGACTGCATTCCGCCGTCGCTCTGATTTCTGCCGTAGCCCGTCATCACGCCGCACGGTCCCACACGGTATCTCAATTTGCGATAAGCTCATTGCATTCCACCCTTTTTGATGAAGTGGAAACCGAAGGGCAGCCACTCCTGAGCCTGCGGAACTGCGACGGTCGTGTTGCAGCACTGCAATTCGAGAAAAGTCTATTCTCGCCTCTTGAGGAAAACCACGACTCCGTGTGGCCGATCTATGCTTTCCTCGCGCGGCGCCTTCGCCTCGCCGACCAGGGTTCGTTCGTATGAACGTAGTCATCCACAAGAAAACCGGCACCTACGCCGATGCGCTCGAAGCCGTCGGAGTCGCTCACCTCTACCAGGAACTCGGCTTCACCGGTGTCACCATCCGCGACGCCGGCCCGAACTTCGAGGTATCCGCCAAGACCGCCCCCCAATCCTGGTCCAAGCCAACTCCCGGATTTCCTTATATCTGGGAGCAGACCAAAGAGCCCGAGGCCCCCGCCTACGCCTGGATAGTCGACTACGAAAAAGAAAAAGAAAAGCGCGAGGTCTTCAAGAAATTCAAAGAGGCGCAAAAAAGGGCCCGCAACCGGACTCAACAACTCGCTGCCGACCAAGACATAGAGACTCCCCCTCCGCCGTCCCCCGAGTTCGCCCCGGCCGCCATTCTCGCCTCCATGCGCAAAGGCTGGAACGGTGACCGCGACCTCTGCAAATGGATCCTCTCCAATCCTGAACAGACTGTCGCCTGGCTGCGCCACTGCCTCAACAACGAAGCCGCCCCTCCGGAAATCCCCGGCATCAGCAACACTCAGATTCTCAATCCGAGCGCGGGCAAAGGTATTCACTTCTCTAAGACCAAAGCCTCCTCGCCGGGATCGCTTCCACCCGTCTTGGTGGAGTCCTTCCCTGAGTGGATGAAGTTCCGCGGACTGTGGGTCGCCATGCTCCCCATGCGCAGCGGCGATGATTTCAAATTTTTCGTGATCGAGCCCTCCAACATCGCCATCGCTGGCTTGGCAGAAATCCACCGGCAGCTACGCGATCTCAATCTCTGGGGAGGTATCCGCCTCGACATCGAAGCCGCCCTCCGATGCACGGAACTTCTCATTCGGAACTCCGATGTCCTCCAACCAGCCGCCTCCACGCGAATCTCCCTCCGCAACTTGGCCCCCCGCAGCGTGATCGCAGGTCTCCGGCAGGCATTCTTCAAGAGCCTCGGCAATGCCGCGGCCCTCATGAACGATGCCCTCCTGCCTTTGCCCGATTGGTTCACCGTCCGCTCGGAAGAGGATGCCGAAGACTATCTGGCCATCATCGACGAGGCAATCGGTACGTTCGCTGGTGGTGCCCGCACCGCCGGTTGCCTCAGTTCCCTCAGTGAAGAGCATTCCGATGACGGTGCGGTCTTCCAGGCATACCGGCGCTGGCTTCTCGACGGACAACTCCTTCAACTCCTGAACTTCCATCACAGCTTCGCCAACCATGCCGTTCAACGCCTGGCCACATCGAAATGGGTCAAGCTGTTCTCCACCGAGATCCTCCAGAAACTCCTCATCAAGTCCTATTCTTCGGAGTACCCAATGCTAAAAGAAATCATCGATCGCGACGAGTTCCGCAGCGTCGCCAACGCAATCCGGAACTGCACCATTCTCGCCCTCAAGCACAAACGGCGCGAAGTCCACTTCGGCTTGGCCCAACGCTGGAAGCAAAAGATGCGCGCTGGCAATACCGACTTCGCTACCGAACTCGCCGACTTCGTCCAAACCCAAAACTGGGAAGCCGCGCACGGACTCAAAGGCAAGGCCCACATGGTCTCAACCGAAGATCTCAACGCAGTCATCGCGATGGTCGATGCCCACGGCGCTGAACTCGTGGGCTCTCTCCTGCTAGCCTTCGGCTACGCCTACGGCCCCAAGAAAGAAGATCCGGATCAGGCTCAAACCGTCGAACCCGCCATCGCCGCGGAATGAAAGGAACTCTCACCATGTACCAATCGCTCAGCATCTCGGGCCTCCTCACCATGGAGCTTCACGCGCTCAACAACGAAGGCGCTGAAGGAAACACAATGATGACCCGCATGGTCGACATCATCGATCAGGCCGGCCGGAAACATACCGTCAATGCCGTCTCCGGCGACATGTTCAAACACATCTTCGTCGAACATCTGCTCGGCGAAGCCAAGCGGCAAAACCTCCCGCTGTGCAAGGGCTGCCAATCGTTCAATCCCAATCGAATTCAGGCCGACACCGAGTTCATGACCGACGAGAAGTACAAGAAAGGCACCAGCGACAGCCTCGTTCTCGGCGCAGCCATTCAACACTGCGTTGTGGATGATTGTGCCGGTATTCTGATTACCGGTGCCGTCGGTAGCGGATCCATCGCCCGCAAATCCGCCGTCGAGTTCGGTTGGGTCGTCGGCCGCCCCGGCGAAGTCACTACCGATTCCTACTTCCACGCCAAGTACGTTCCCGAGGGCCGCGCCGACGGCTCCGGCGAAGCCGCCAATCTCGGCCAGAACATCTTCCACCGCCCCGCTTCCTCCGGCCGTTATGCCGTCGTCGTCAACGCCGATCTCTACAAGGTCGGCCGCAATGACATCACGCTCGACAACGTCCTTGAGGACGCGCCCCGCGCGGCCCGCGTGTCCGCCCTGCTGCGCGCACTCGTCAGTTCGCTCGTCAAGCCCACCGGCGCGCACCGCAATACCCAAAACCCCCACATCGTCGACTTCGAGGGCGTTATCGCCACTTCCCAATCCTCCTTGCCCGCCCCGGCCGTCAGTGCCCTCAACCCCGGCTACCGCGAAGAAGTCCAACGCGTCGCCGCCGCCCTCAACAGGTTGCACGGAGAAGATTCCATCGCCGTCACTCCGTTCGATTCCCTCGGCTCGTTCGCCGAAGGCATGGCCAACGTCATCGAGAGTACTCGCAACGTCTAATGGCCAAAGCGTCCAAGAAGAACAACTCCGCCGCGCCGCCGGACCGCGGCGCGGGGTCTTGGCTGGTTGCCTCTTTTCGACCGGTCAGCTTGTTTTCCCTCCGCATGACTCATGCGACTAACAAGGGCGGCAAGACTCTCACCGTCCCCACCCCCTACGCCGCTAAAATGGCCATCCTCGAGGCCTGCTTTCGCCGTTATCCCCCTGCCGGCGCTGCTGCTCGCGCGCGCGAAGTCTTCGATTGGATCAAGTGGCGTGAGATACGCTTCCGGCCCCCCAGCCACTGCGTTGTGCAAAACACCTTCGTCAAGATCCTCGATCATGACCGCGACTCGCCGTTGCCGTTCAAGCAGACCATCGCTTATCGCGAGTTCGCCTTCTTTGCCAATGACGATATCGGCATCGCCCTCGCCGCAGCCGGTCTCGAAGAGTCACAAATCCGTGAACTCACTCTCCTTTTTGCCCATATCTCCAGCATCGGGAAACGAGGCAGCTTCATCCAGTTCAACGGGGCGCGGCACATTGATGGCGACCTTCCGCCCGGCTATACGGCATCGATCACCGAAGGCGCTCTCACAGATATACACCAATACGGCATGGTCCAGTTTCTCGACGACTTCGGCCCAGCCCTTTGCGAAGCGAAAGACGGCTTCGACCGCGTCAGCACCTATGGTTCCGGAAGAATCGAACTGGGCAAACACCGTGTGCTTACTCCGACCGCGATCCCCTACCACCGCAAGTCCGCCGCCAGGGACTTTACGTGGTATGTCCGATCAGCGCACCCGCCCCCCGAATCATGACCGTCTCTTTCTCCTAGCGGGCCCTTCCTGTTTCGTTCCCCTGCGGGAATCCAAATCCGCTATCAGCCACGACAGAAACTCTTCCCCGTCCACGCCCTCTCCGCGGATCCAACGCGGACATATCGGTCTCAAGTCTTTGCTGTAGCTCGGCGAGCCTCGGATCGCCCGCCATTCCTGCCGCTCGGTTGTCCATTGACTGCTCCAGTCAACTAAATTGGACAATAGTCACGCCGCCGGCTGCACCGCTAACTTCAACCCTAACTGCACCAACACTCTCTCCACGTCAGAAACCGTAAACTCCGCTCCAATCGTCGGCACACTCGCAACGCCGCGCGCTAACGCCACTTCTTCGATCGCCCGGCGAAATTGCTCATGCGATTCATCCAGACACGCGCTCAGGTAAGCTGCGGCCTCCCCGGCATCCTTCAAATGCTCCATCAGGAATTCGTCCAGACTCTTGGTTCGTTTAGGCATCTCTCCATTCACCTTTCATATTCGCGCCACAGTGCCTGCGCCCGCGCGATATCGCCACTTTGGCTACTCTTGTCTCCCGCCCCAAGTAGCACGATCGTCTTCCCGTCGATGCCAAAATACAACCGGTACCCGGCGCCGAATGCAATGCGACACTCCATCACTCCTCCCCCTACGGGTTTCACATCGCCAAGATTCCCACCTCGGATCCGTTGCAATCGGCTTAGCACGATCGCTCTTACCCGTCGATCTCGTAACTCCTTGAGCCATACTTCGAATGGCGCTTTTCCGTTTTCACCGACGTAGAAGCGGATGTCCCACCAGACGGACGTCACTATCCCAGATTCTATCATTCACCCCTCCACAGCCTATAATCAAATCACCCCCACGCGGACCGTCCCGCCGCAGGGACCCCATGCTCGCCCGAGCCGGCCACCCCTTCCTGGAGGAACCCACCCCATGGCCGCCGCCGCCCAACTTTCACCTATCCCACGCATACCCCCGCGCTCCGAGCAGTTCAACTGGATCACCAGCCGCTACGAAGCACCACCCGAACAACTCGACCTCGGCCTACCCCCGCACGACCCTGACCCAATCCTCCTTCCACACGACGATTCCGTCATCCTCCTCGCCACTGAAAACGGCGCCCAACTCTACGTTGCCGGCTTCGGCCTCTTCATCGGAAAAAAGAGTGAACGCGTCACCGTCAAAAAAGGCCGCGAATTATGCGCCCAAGTTCCGATGTTCCGTCTCCAGGAAATCGTCGTCGCCGGCCGCGGCGTCAGCCTCTCCTCGGACTTAATCGAAGAACTCTGCTCCCGCGGCATTCGCATCGCCTTCCAAACCTCCGGCGGCAAACCCGTCGCGCTCCTCACCTCTCCCCTCATCACCGCCACGGTCGAAACACGCCGCGCCCAACTCCAGGCATTCACCAACCAAACCGGCGCCGACCTCTGCCGGTGGATCGTCACCGGCAAACTCCGCAATCAGGAAAAGCTCCTCCGCTACTTCGGCAAGAGCCGCGACGGCGCCCGGCTCGTCAGCATCACCGCCACCGCTGCCTCGCTTCGCCGCCTCCGTTCCCAAGCCC
>JBGSME010000228.1:0-3213 GCA_041740335.1 Bryobacteraceae bacterium
CAGCCTTTCCCATTGGCCAGCCAGCGCGATCCGCTCGCGCGGCGAGAGCGGCATTGCTTCGGCGGCTTCGGCCCACTGCCTGGCCTCACCGGCATCGCCTCGCGCCTGGGCCATTTCAATGCCGAGGAGGGGTCTCGCCGACATCCATTCCGTGTTGGAACCACGGAGCTTCATGAGGCGATCCAACAGGTCGCCGCGGTGCGCTGCCCACGCCGCTTCGGCGAACGACACCAGCGCCCAACTGGGCATCTTTTCGAGCCGCTCCGGTTTGAGCATCCAAGCGGCGGCATCGAGATCGCGGCGCGACAACGCCAGGTCCACATACGGCACCCAGAGCAAGGCCGGAAGATCCTTCTTGTGATTTGTGAGCCGCTCAAACGCTTGCTGGTCACGCCCAAGCGCGCGTTCGGTGGCGATCACCGCGTTGAACAGCTTTTCGCTCTCTCCGCAGCGCTTCTCGAACGGCTCCAGCAGCTTCCACCCCTGCGCGGGCAGTCCATGCAACTCCAATAACTGCGCAAACGAGCCCGCCGCGTCGAGATCCGGATTAGCGGCAAGCCAGGAAGCCAACTCGCCCGTGGCTTGGTCTTTGTTCCCGGTCTCGAGCAGCATTCGGGCCAGCAACTCCAGATGTCCCAGTTCGAACGACTGGCTGTCGGCCTTGCGCCATTGAATCATCGTTTCGGAGGCATCGGCCACTGCCCCGCGCGCGGCCTGCAACTGGCTCAGCCGCAAGTAGTCGTCCGGTTTGGCCCATCCGTGGCCCGCCAGACGCCGCAGAGCCTGGATCTGGTTCTCATGTTGCCCGAACAGATCATAGATGCGTATCAATTCCCGGACGCCCGCTTCGTTCGGGTCCAGCAGGGTGAGGGCCTCGGCGTTGGCAATCTGCTTGTCCATCCGGTTTGTCTCCATATAGACGACACCCAGTTTTCGCCGCGCCTCGATTGATTTCGGATTATTCCGGACGTAGTCCTCGAGCGAGATCGTTGCACGGTCGATATCGCCGTACTCGAGATAGATCTTCTCGAGCGCGGCGATCACCTCCGGCGATAGATCCCCGGCCTGCATCCGGCTCTCGTAGGCCTTTCGCGCTTCCTCCAGGTTGGAGTCCTTGAGATACATCAAGCCTACTTCCGCCTGGCGCGGAACCAGCGCGAAGCCGCTCAGCAAAGCCGCCCCAACCCACAGGAGCACCGTAACGCGCCGGCCTCGATTCAACGCGATCCTCCCTGGATCTCGATCTCCACCGGATCGATGGCGGAGATATCGAGTGCTGCGGCGAGGGTGCCATCGGCGGCCACGGTTGCGCGGGCGGCCTGTTCACCGCCCACCATGATCCGGACTTCGCCCCGAAGTGGAACCCGCCAGCTCATTTCGCCCCGCCCATACCCCTGCGCTGTGAATCGAAGCCGGTCTTTCCCACGTTCCAGATTCCAGATGCGCCATCGCGCGTTAATCAACGAAGCCGAGGAGGAATCCGGCGCGCCGCTCCGGATGGCAAGTACGGGCGCCGATTCGGACGCGTCCAGCGCGACATACAGGCTCCCCCGGTACATCCGCTCACCGACCACGCCGCGGGAACGGGCCATATCGACCGCGGTTCCCGCCGCATCGTCGAAGCGGATGGTGTTCAAGGTGCCGCGATTCTCGATCCGCCAAACCCGGATTCCTGAGGCCGGGCTCGCCAGCCGGATGAGCCGCGCCGAGAAAAAGCCGTCGACGATCGAGGCGAAGTGGCTCGTGGCCACCGGCGCCAGTTCAGCCTTTCTGGCCAGATCGAGGCTCCGCTTCAAGGCATGCACCGCGGCATGCTTTTCGCCCGTGTACATGTGGTAGTAGAGATTGAAGGGTTTCAGCCGCCGTGGCTGCTCGGTTCTTTCGATCGTGGTCGAAACCAGGCGGTAGCCGAAGAACCGGTTGGTCCACAGATCCGTATAAGTGTTCTCGTTGCTGTTGGAGGAGTAGATCTGCAACTGGGCGCCGACGCGGCGCCCCAGCGGCGCCACCCAGATCAGCGACGGGAACTCGGGATCGTAGCGGGAATCGCCGCCGTTGATGTTGGGCACCCCGGCGCGGCGCGCCGCCGCGATCGCTGCTTCGAACGCCCTGGTGTTCCCGCTCCACTGGACCACGCGCACCTTCTTACCCGGCGGCAGCAAGCCCTCAATGAACGCGATGGACCCCGCGATCTCATACTCGATGTCGAACGGCCGGTCGGTGTAGGCGCGGTCCGCATCTCTCGTCTCCCCGTTCTGAGTTACCGGACGGACAGGTTCCTTGGACCTGTCGTAGTGCTCGAACGTTTGCCAACGCAGCGGGTGCGTGTATGTGTGCGTCCCGGCTTCCACCTGAGGCTCGGCCAGCATGCGCCGCGCGAGTGAGATCATCTCGGCCGACCCCCGCCATGCTGGATCGAGGTCCCCGGCAATCGGCGCCACGGTGACCGGCAGATCGGGATACTTTTGGATCAACTCCCGCCACACCACTTCGCTTGAAAGCAAACTGTCCTTGCGGTAGGGCAGCACTTCGGTGCGATTGCGCCACCCATCGCCGTCGACGTGACTATAGTAGATCCGCCGTCCGGACACTGTCGTCGTATCGAGCGCCGGCATCCCATCGTCCAGAAACGCCAGCCGGAAGAACTCGAACGGATTCAAATACCACTGCGAATCGTGTTCGAGCCCGATGTTATGGGTGTAGTCGGGAGCGACGAAGCCGCCGCGAGGGCTGGTTTGCACCAGGACGGACTCAGTGCCCGGATCCTTGCCCCGACGCACGATCAGGTGTGCCCGCCCGGCCGGATCCACCGTGCGATAGATCGCAAACGGCGGCAGGATCCCATCCAGTTTGCGCTCAAAACCCATCACCGCTGGATTCAGGAACGACACCCTGGCGTCGTAGGTGACTGCGCTCCAGGCACCCAGATTCTCAATGCCCAGCAGTTTCCATGCGCGGGCGCGTACCTCCGCCGGGGCCGGCTTGCCCTGCCCGTCCTGAAAGAACGCCGCCGGGCCCATCCAGACCAGTTTTCGACCCGCCGCGGCCCGCTCCAGCCACTGGACGAACTCGACCGGCTTCGCCATCCGGTTCGCCGCGAACCAGCACAACAATCCCCGCACTTCGGCGAGGCTCTCAACCGGGGGGAGCCCTTCCCTGATGTCGTGCGTCCGCAGGATCAGCCCCAGATGATTCAGCGGCATCTCCGCCATG
>JBGSME010000229.1:0-6857 GCA_041740335.1 Bryobacteraceae bacterium
GCCGAACTTCGCCGCCGTCTCGGCTTTGTCCAGCCCCTGCAACGCGCCGTAATGGCGTTCGTTCAACTCCCATGCCTTCACAACCGGCAGCCACAGGATGTCCATCTCGTCCAGGATCGTGTTCAGCGTCCGGATCGCCCGCTTCAATACCGAAGTGAACGCCAGGTCGAACGAATACCCGCCCTCCTTCAGCGCCGCTGCAGCGTCACGCGCTTCCTGGCGGCCTTTGTCGGAGAGGTCAACGTCGGTCCAGCCCGTAAACCGGTTTTCCCGGTTCCAGTCGCTTTCCCCGTGCCGGATCAGAACAAGCTTCCTCATTGGCGGAAAGCGCTCCTTCCGGCGTACTTTGCCGACGCGCCCAGTTCTTCTTCGATCCGCAGCAGTTGGTTGTACTTCGCCATGCGGTCGGTCCGCGACGCCGATCCCGTCTTGATCTGGCCGGCCCCGGTCGCCACCGCCAAATCGGCGATGAACGCATCTTCGGTCTCGCCGGACCTGTGCGACGCAATGTTGGTATAGCCCGCCCGCGCCGCCATCTCCATCGCTTCCAATGTTTCCGTCAGCGTGCCGATCTGATTCACCTTGATCAGGATCGAGTTGGCAATGCCCTTCGTGATCCCCTCGGCCAGGCGCTTGGTGTTGGTGACGAACAAATCGTCGCCCACCAATTGCACCTTCGCGCCCAATTTCTCGGTGAGCAGCTTCCAGCCCGCCCAATCGTCTTCGGCCATGCCATCTTCAATCGAAAGAATCGGATACTTCGCCGCCCAGCCCGCCCAGTAATCGGCCAATTCCGCAGCCGTCCGCTTACTGCCATCGGACTTCTTAAACACATACTTCTTCGAAGTCTTGTCGAAAAATTCGCTCGACGCGCAATCGAGCGCCAGGCTCACCTGCTTGCCCGGCTTATAGCCCGCCTTCGTGATCGCTTCCATAATCACATCCAGCGCTTCTTCGTTCGACTTCAGGTTCGGCGCGAAACCACCCTCATCGCCCACCGACGTCGAATAGCCCTTGCTCTTCAGTACGGACTTCAAGTGGTGGAAAATCTCCGCGCCCGTCCGAATCGCATCGCGGAACGTCGGCGCTCCGTGCGGCACGATCATAAACTCCTGCACATCCACCGAGTTATCGGCGTGCGCGCCGCCGTTGATGATGTTCATCAGCGGCACCGGCAGCAGCCGTGCGTTCACTCCGCCCAGGTATCGGTACAGAGGCGTCTGTTGCGATGACGCCGCCGCCCGCGCCACCGCCAGCGATACGGCCAGAATCGCGTTGGCGCCAAGCTTGCCCTTGTTGGCGGAGCCATCCGCCTCGATCATCCGTTGGTCCACCGCCACCTGATTGGCTGCGTCCATGCCCAGTAGCGCTTTTGTGATCGCGCGGTTCACATTGACCACTGCCTTCTGGACGCCCTTGCCCAGGTACCGGCCTTTCTCGCCGTCGCGCAATTCGATGGCTTCGTGCTCGCCGGTCGAAGCGCCCGAGGGCACCGCCGCGCGGCCTATGCTCCCATCGGCCAGTAGTACATCGGCCTCAACAGTCGGGTTGCCCCGCGAGTCGAGGATCTCTCGTCCAGTAATGTTAATGATTTCCATAAGAGTGTTCGCTTGCTGCGTTGAACTTCCCATTTTGGCACACGTGAGATCGTGTATCATTGGAGGAGTCGATTTTTTCCGTTCGGAACCGGTACCGGCCCTGCCTTAGCATTCAGGGCTTGAATCGCACCGGGCAGTAATCTCAAGTCAGGAAGGGGTGAAGACCAGTTTGGCCGATGTAGTCCTGCAAGATGGCGAAAGCCTCGAAAGCGCATTAAGGCGCTTCAAAAGAAAAGTGCAGCAGGAAGATATCATCAAAGATATCAAGCGGCACTCCTACTACATGAAGCCCGGCGAGAAGAAGCGAACCAAGGCCGCACTGGCCCGGAAACGCAGCCGGAAGAAACGCCAAAAAGAGGTCGAGTGAAACCAGGCCGGTATCCATTCCGGCTTCATCGAATCGCGAATGAGGGCGCGGCTGTCGATTCGGCCGCGCCCTCTTCGTGTCTGCGCGCTACAATGGTCAAAATATGAGCGAGACCGTTCGTGAATTTTCCGTCGGACCCGATCCCTACGGCACAACCTGGAATGTCCGGTTCGTCTGGCTTCAGAATGCCATTTCCATTCGCCATGCCGATGCCGTCGATTGCAAATTCGCCATCGCCGATGGCGTCTCCGGCAATCGCGAAATCGTGATCGCACTGCCGCATCCCATGCTCGGTGAGATGCATCGCCGGCTCGGCCAGCCGCTTACCGACTCCTGGTGCATGAAGCTCGCCGCCGCTCATCTAAAGCACATGATTCTCTCCGGCGACGATATCGAAAAAACGCTCATCACCGTTGGCCGCGATGACCTCGAGCGGGCCAACGGCGCTCTCGAATCCAAAGGCGTCACCGCCGTCGCATCCAGCCGCTAACTTTTCGCCACAAACCGCCAAATTTTCCCCGCTCCGGAAAGCTCCCACCCTTTCTGCGCCCTTGTTTCTGTGTCCATCTCCCTTCGGCCACTGAATTGCCCTGAATCCCCCCGTGAAGCTAACTCCCTTAGCCTCCCAGGTCGAAACCTACCTCGACTTGGTGAGCGTTCGCCAGAAGCTCGTCGCTTCCAACATCGCCAATGCCGCCACACCGGGATACAAGACCCGCGATATCGACTTCCAATCCGAGTTTCAATCCGCGCTCACCCAGGAGCCCGGCTCCTCTCCGGACCCAGCAAACGCGGGGCCGCGCGTGACCGTCTTTGAACCGGATACGCTCAAAGCGCGCAACGACGGCAACAACGTGAGCCTCGATCGCGAGTCGCGCCTTCTTTCCGAAAACTCAATTCGCTTCAATTTCGCCACTCAGCTTTGGAAGTCGCAAATGCGCCAGGTACGCGCCGCGATCCAGGAAGGCAGGAACGGATGAGCCTGTTCTCCGCAATGTCGGTGAGCGCCAGTGGGATGACGGCCCAGCGGGCGCGTACCGAGGTTTTGGTCGAGAATCTCGCGAATGCGGAAACCACCCGTACCCCGGATGGTGGGCCCTACCGCCGCAAGGACGTCGTCTTTCAAACCGCCGGGCAGCAGCCCGAATTCTCCTCTTTCCTCTCCCAACAGATGGCCCTTTCTGATTCCGGGCAACTCTCCGGAGTAGAAGTCGCCGAGGTCATCACCGACGATCGCGACCCCGAAAAGCGCTTCCAACCCGGCCATCCCGATGCCGACGCCGACGGCTATGTCGCCTTTCCGCGCGTCAATCCCGCCGAAGACATGGTTGACCTCCTCAGCGCTTCGCGCGGCTATCAATCGAACGTCAGCGCGATGCAGACCGTCAAGGACATGCTGCATCGTTCCATCGATCTATTGCGCTAGGTGAGCCAAATGGATCTAAGTCTGGGCGTTCTCAAGACAGCAGCCTCGCCGCTCACCGCGCTTCCTCCGCTTCCTCCCGCCGTCGAGATGCTGCCGGCCGACGGGCTGTTGCCGGACGCCGCCGCTCTCGGCGCTTCCAGTAGCGCGAGCGCCACCGCCGGACCCGAGTCGCCCTTTGAAGCGATCCTGTCGGAGGCCGTCACCCGAGTCGAAAACTATCGTGCCGAAGCCGATGGCGCCGTCGGCCGTTTCCTCCGCGGAGAAGATCAGGAGGTCCACAAAGTCGCCCTGGCCGTCCAGGAATCTGAGATCGCCATGGAACTTTTCCTCCAAGCGAAGAACAAAGTCGTTCAAGCCTATCAGGAGATCATGCGGATGCAGTTGTAGCCGACTGAGCACCCCGGTCACCCATGGAGCAGATTCGACGACTACTCGCGCAACTCACGCGACGACAACAGATCATGATCGGCGGCGCCGTCATCCTCGTTGTCGCCGGGCTGTTTTTCTTTGTCCGGCGCCAACGGGACCGTGATTACGTGCCGCTTTATTCGGCTTTGTCGGCCGAGGATGCCTCCGCGGTTCTCGCGAAGCTGAAGGAAGGCTCGGTCGAGTACAAACTCGCCGAAGACGGCGCCACCATACGCGTGCGTTCGAAGGTAGTGCCTGAGCTGCGGCTCCAGATGGCCTCGGCCGGAATTCCCAAAACCGGCCGTATGGGTTTCGAACTGTTTGACCGGAATAACTTCGGCATCACTGAATTCACCGAACAGGTGAACTATCACCGTGCCCTCGAAGGGGAATTGGAGCGGACCGTGATGGCCATCGCGGAGGTGGAACACGCCCGCGTCCACATCACTCCCGCCAAGGAGTCCGTCTTCCTGGACCAGCGGCGTCCGGCCAAGGCCAGTGTGCTGCTGAAACTCAAACAGGAGATCGGGGAAGCACCGGCCAAACTCGGCAAGCGGAACGTCGCGGCCATCACCCACCTGGTGTCGAGCGGCGTCGAAGCGCTGGCGCCGGAGGATGTCTCCGTGCTCGACGTGCATGGGAATCTCCTTACCGGAAAACCGGCGCAAGAGGAAGAAGAGCCCAGAATCAATCAGGCGCTGTTTGCCTATCGCCGCGATGTCGAACGCGACCTGCTGGCCAAGGTGAATGCCACCCTGGAGCCCCTCATGGGGCCCAAGCGCTTTCGCGCGGCCGTTTCGGTCGATTGCGATCTCTCGACGGTCGAACAAAGCGAGGAATCCTATGACCCCGCCCGTTCGGTCATGACCACCTCCCAGCGCAGCGAAGACAACGGCGCCACCGTCACTCCGTCGGGCGTCCCCGGTGCCCCCTCGAATCTCCCCCGGCCCACTTCGCGCCCAGGTCTCAATGGGCAAAACTTCACGCGCCGCACCGAGAACATCGCTTATCAGTCCAGCCGTCTGGTGAAGAGAATCAGCCTCCCGCAGGGCAATGTCCGCAGAGTCTCGGTCTCGGTGCTGCTCGATCATGTGATCCGCTGGGAAGGTACCGGCAAAGACCGCAAGCGAATTGTCGAACCGCCGCCGCCGGAACGCTTGAAGTCCACTCGCGATCTCGTCGCCGGCGTCGTTGGCTTTCAAAGCGAGCGCGGCGATCAGGTGGTGGTGGAAAGCATCCCGTTTGAGACAACCCTCGCCTGGGAACCCCCTCCGCAGGCCCCGGAGCCCGGTGCCCCTGGCGCGCCCGGTGCCCCCGGCACAGCCGCGCCGGGTCAGGGTATCTGGCCGGCGATCGCCTGGGTCCAGCAGGGAATCAAGAATCGAGACCCGATGGTGCTCGGAGCATTGGGCGGCGCTGTCCTGCTGATCCTTCTCATGGCCGGCGCGGCTTTCTGGGTGAAGAAGAAGCGCAAAAAGGTGGCCACTGCCGCTCAAGCGGCTCAGGCGAAGTCTGTCCAAGCCGCCGAAGACGCCATCGAGGGTGAAGCCGAAAGCGCGCCGGCGCTGCCCGGGGCCCCCTCGCTCGTCGACAAGTTCGACAAGCAGTTCGCCGATCAGATGGCGGCCAAGCAGAAGCAGGAGGAAGACCAGGATCGGGAGATCCTCAATGCTCTGGCCCTGAACAAGAAACTCCCGTCGGCCACCACCCGCAAGGCGGAAGTGCTTTCGCGCCACATGGGCGAACAATCCAAGAAAACGCCCGAGGCGATGGCCCAGATCATTCGTACTTGGATCGGAGACGCAGATTGACGGAGACGCAGATTGACGGAGACGGCGCTGACGTGAGGCGAGACCAATGATCGCGAATGCGGAAAAACCCACGGCGATGATGCCCGGCATCCGCAAGGCAGCCATCCTGATGGTGGCCCTTGGCGCCGAAAGCAGCTCCGACATCATGGCCCACTTGAATGAAGAAGAAGCGGCCGCTCTCACTCGTGAGATCGCCCGATTGCCGGCGATCACAGCCGAAATATCGGAAGCCATTCTCGAGGAGGGTTACCAGATGCTGGTGGCTCACAGCTATGTGGTGAAGGGCGGCGTCGAGTACGCCAAGAAAGTCCTGTTCTCCGCCTACGGGCCCGATATCGCCAAACGCCTGTTGGACCGCCTCATGAAAGCCATCGGCAACGAAAACGCCGGCTTCGATGCGCTCCAGAAAGCCGATCCGCAGCAATTGGCCAAGTTCATCCACAAAGAGCATCCGCAAACCATCGCGCTCGTCCTCTCGCACCTCAACGCCGGCCAGGCGGCCGCGCTGCTGCAATCGCTCCCGGTCGAACTGCGCGGCGAGGTATCGCTGCGAATGGCAAACCTCGAACGGATCTCCCCGGAGGTTATCTCCCGGATCGCGGCCATCATCGGCCAGAAGATCAAGTCACTCGGCGAGTTCAGCCGCGAGGCCTATGGCGGCGTCCGCGCCGTCGCCGAAATGTTTAACCGCCTCGATTCCGGTTCGAGCAAAGACATCCTGGACGCCATCGAGAAGCATGATCCCGGTGTCACCGAGCAGATCCGCCACCTCATGTTCGTTTTCGAGGACTTGCTGCTGATGGATCAGGGCGGAATCAAGGAGGTCCTCTCCCGCGTCGACCGCAAACTCCTCACCGTCGCCCTCAAGGGCACCAGCGACCAGCTACGCGAAAAATTCCTCGATTGCATGTCCCAGCGCGGCGCCGAAATGCTCCGCGAGGACATGGATTCTCTTGGACCCATCAAGATCAAGGAAGTGGAGGGCGCACAGCAGCAGATCATCTCGATTGTCCGGCAGTTGGAAGCCGAAGGCACCGTCAGCCTGAAGGGCGCCATCGGCGAGCAGTATGTGGTCTAACCGGCTTCTGGCGTGAGAGTACCCACAGCATGAGAGGGCACAGCACATGAGGGCAAGGCTCGTTGAGGAATCGCGCGCGGAGCCCGTGCTCTGGCGCCGCTTGGGCGAACCCCCTCCCGCTGACGACTCCGCCGAAGGCGACGCCAACCAGGCCGCCTCCCTCGAAGAG
>JBGSME010000230.1:0-16430 GCA_041740335.1 Bryobacteraceae bacterium
AGGGGGCTGAGCACTGCACCAACCCGGTCTCGCTGATTCTGGTTGATTGGAACATGCCGGAAATGAACGGAATCGATTTCATACGCCGCCTACGCACGCTGAACCAATTTAGGGACACGCGGCTGATGATGGTCACCACCGAAACACAGGTCGAACAGATGATGGCTGCGCTCGAAGCAGGCGCCAACGAGTATGTGATGAAGCCATTCACTCGGGAAGTCATCGAGGAGAAACTGCGCGTGCTGGGCTTGGAGTGAAATTCGCCCGATTTGACGTGAATTGAACCCATGCTTCCGAGAACTCCAACCACAAAGGCCGGTCCACAGCCCGGCCAGCCAATGGCGGCCCGCGCTAACCGCCTGCGAGTCCTTATTGTCGATGACTCCGCGCTCATGCGGCGTCTGGTGACTCGGGCAATCGAGGAAGTACCTGAGATTGAGATTGTGGGTACCGCTGCCAACGGAAGCATCGCGTTGCAGCGAATCCCCCAACTCAACCCGGATGTCCTGACTCTAGACATCGAGATGCCGGAAATGGACGGGCTCGAAACAGCCCGGCAAGTCCGCCGGCTATATCCGCGTCTCCGAATCGTGATGTGCAGCACGCTGACGCAGAGAGGCGCTTCTGTGACTCTCGAGGCCCTTGCCTCCGGTGCCGACGACTACGTCACCAAGCCGGTGACGGAGGACTCCGCCGGTCAGTCCCTTCTCGCTTTGCGGCAACAGCTAGTGCCCAAAATCCGCCAGTTCCTGCGGCAGGCTCCATCAGTTCCGGCCCTGCGCACTGCCTCACAGCATTTACAGGTAAAGTCTTCGGTGGCCAATCTGGCCAAGGTTGCCCGGCCGCCGATATCGCGAAAAAGGGAGATTCTCGCCGTCGCCTCCTCGACTGGGGGACCAGTGGCGCTTTCAAAAATGGTCGCCGCGCTCCCTCCCGAATTCACTGCTCCAATCGTGATCGTGCAACACATGCCCCCGATGTTCACCCGGCTGCTGGCCGAGCGGCTGAACAGCCAGTCCCACTTGCAGATCGCGGAAGCGCAGGAAGGGGCCGCCATAAAGAGCGGCAGTGTTCTGGTGGCCCCCGGCGACTACCATATGACCCTCCGGCGCCTCCATGACCAGGTGGTGGTGGGTCTCAATCGGGAAGCTCCGGAAAACTCCTGCCGGCCAGCCGCCGACGTGCTTTTTCGGTCGGTAGCCGATCACTATGGCTCCTCCGCCGTCGGCGTAATTCTGACCGGAATGGGACACGACGGTATGCTCGGGCTCGAACGGATGCGGGCAGCCGGCGCGTGGGTGATCGCGCAGGACGAGGCAACCAGCGTCGTTTGGGGAATGCCGGGTGCGGTGGTTGGAGCGGGTTTGGCCGATACAGTGCTCCCTCTCGATGAGGTCGCCGGCGAGATTGGCCGTCAGTTCAGATGCAGATAATCAATTTGACGCGAAGAAAGAGGTGCGCGCATGGCTACTGATTCGCTGAGAAAACTCGCTCCCCCCGCTACGCCCGCGGCCGTCTCATCGCCCCCCGCGTCACCGGCGGGCCAGAAGTTCGTTCGCAGCAGTGGCCCCACGATCGCGATCGAGGATTACAAATTCCTACAGGAATACGTGTATCGCGAGTCTGGCATCGTTCTCGATGCGGACAAGCAATACCTCATCGATTCACGCCTGTCGCCAATTCTCCGGCGCGAGGGTCTGCCAGCCATCTCTGATCTTTGCAGTCTCTTGCGGACGTTACAACGACCCAATCTGCGTCGCGACGTGGTGGAGGCGATGACCACCAACGAAACACTGTTCTTTCGCGAATTGGCGCAATACGAAGCGCTTCGAACCACCGTACTGCCCGCGTTAGTCGCGTCGCGTGCCGCCACGAAACGCCTCAGTTTCTGGTCCGCAGCGGCAAGTTCCGGTCAAGAAGCGTATAGTCTCGCGATGATGCTTCTCGAGATGGGGCTCAGGGACTGGAACATCCAGATTCTCGGTACTGACCTCAACGAGAGTATCCTTGAGCGGGGCCGCGAGGGCCGGTACATGCAGATAGAGGTGAACCGTGGCCTGCCGGTTGCCTATCTTCTAAAGTACTTCCATCGTCAGGGTCTCGATTGGCAGATCAAAGACGAGATCCGCCGCATGGTCCACTGGCAGCGATTCGATCTTCGGCAGAGCATGCTGCACAAAGGTCCGTTCGACATCGTGTTCTGCCGCAATGTGCTCATCTACTTCGATACAAGCACGAAGAAGAAAATACTTGCCAACGTCCGGGCCTCTCTGACCAAGGGCGGCTACCTTTTGCTTGGCGGCGCCGAGACCGCCCTCCACCTCGACGACCAGTTCCAACGTACCGAGGTTGGTTCCGCTGTCTTCTACCAAGGGACTTGAAGAAGGAGTATCTCGATGTCCATGGATCTCATCACCGAAGTCTATCGAGCAGACCTCGAACGTATCGTTGCTATGGTCTTCCGGACTATGCTCACGCTCGATGTCGCCCCACTCGACCAGCGTTGGTCAAGAACACCCGACAGCCTCACCGCCGCGGTCTATTTCGCCGGTCAGTGGAAGGGAGGCGTGTATATTGAATGCACTCGTGATCAGGCACTGGACGTCACGGCTCGCCTGATGAGTATTCCCCGCCCCGATCAGGTTGACGATGATGTTATCGACGCCATGGGTGAAATGGCCAATATGATCGGTGGCAACATGAAATCCGTGATGCCGCGCGGCGTTCAACTTTCGGCTCCGACCGTAGTAGAAGGCGCCGACTACGCGATGCGTTTCCGGGCCGGCGATGCGGTCACGCGAGCCGCATTTGACTCCGAGTGTGGCCTATTCTGGATCACGCTCGTCGAAATGGCAGAACCCTAGGGCCGGCCAGGGCCGCCCCAACTGGTTATCGGCTTTAAGTTATCGGCCTACCAGCGGTGTAAGAACTCGAGCCATCGACTGCCCCATTCGCAGGAAACCAAGATCGGTGGGATGAGTGCCATCCACAGTATCTTCCCCGTCGGGCCCCAGTAATTCCTCCGCGCGGACGTAGTAAACGTTCCGTTCTCCTTGTCCAAGAAGCTTCTCATAGAAAGCGCGCAGTTCCGCATTTTTCCCGGTGTAGCTTCTCTTGCGATCAGCCAAGAATTCGGCCTGCGTGTAAATCACATTCTCCACGAGAACAATTGGTGTCGAAGGGTGCGCCTCGCGCAGAGTCCGGAAGAAGGGTGGGACCCTCTCTTTGGTCTCCTCAATCGAGAGATTCGGCAAGCTGTCCAGAACATAGACGCTCGGATCCAGTTCGGCAAGCATCCTCGCCATCTCAGGCTCCGTTTTTCCGTTACCGGAAAACCCGAGATTAATCACCGGCCAGTCAAGCAGCCGCCCGGCGATCGCCGGGTAGGCCATCCCCGGACGCGATGCACAACCACCATGCAAGATCGAAGTACCGTAGAACACCACCGGCTTGCTGCCAGCCATACGGACGGCTCCAGGAAGAAACTCCGCTTCCTCCGGCAACCCGATCTCCACCAAATCTACCCCGTTGTACAAGGGCAGATAAAGCATGTACTCCCGGACCCGGCCATCAAGTCCAGACACTGTCATCTCGTTGCCGGGAAACTTCTCCGGACGCCCTACCGCCAGCCAGTGCCATCGCCCGTTATCCTTTACGTACAGATCCAAACCGCTTACACCGGTCGCCGGCATGTGCGGCAATGCTAAACGTTCCTTGCGCAGTGTCCACCGGATCCGGAACGTTCGCGCACCAGTGGAAAAACGGCCGGACATACCCGCCGAATCCTGCTGCAACTGCCACACCGGCTTTCGCACCAATGCCTCGGCGCGGGCCGGCAATCGATCGAATGGATGCTTCGTATCGGTCCAGCCTTGCCCCTCCCAAGCCGCTTCGCGGATGCTATGCCACCGCAGTTGCAGTTCGGATGGCTGCCCCTGGAGGATCCACGCAGCCGTCATTAGTAGGATCGGGACTCGTTGATTCATCGCGCCCTCCATCATAGTCTCATTCCACCGAACGCGAAATGGGTGTATTTTGTTAGTGGGCCTTAGAATGACAAGTGCAAGAAATGCTGGAAAGGATCGGTGTACCCCGTGACGATTCATCGTAGGCTGGGCATCTCGGTGCTAGGCGTCGGCGCGATCTCGATTGCTCTCGGCGGCGGCAAGCCGAAGGACCTGTCAAATATGCCCGCCGAGGTCCACGCGCCACTGTTTCGCTTGACGAAAACCACGCCGCGGGGTGCGGAAACCAAACGGCTGACTTCGTCCCTTCCTCCCGTTGATTCGCCTGACGCGCTACCCGCTGGAAATCTGGTTGACGTTCATGTTTTCGGGAAGATGCGCCGCGACAAGATTCCGCATGCGCCACTGGCAACCGATCAGGAATTCGTTCGCCGCGTCACCTTGGATCTTACCGGCCGGATCCCCTCCCCCGGCGAAGTTCGCGACTTCTTGGACGACACCACATCCGGCAAGCGCGCCCGCCTTATTGACAGACTCATCGCGACAGACGCTTTCGCCGACAAATGGGCCTACTTCTTCATGGACCTGTTTCGCGCCAACGGCAAAATGAGCCGCGGTGCCCAATTGTTCCATCGCATGTTTCGCGAGAGCCTTGCCGGCGACCGTCCCTACGATGACCTCGCACGCAGCGTCATCTCTTCGTCGGCCAAAAGCAACAACGTCGCAGCTCACGTCAACCCGATCGTTCGCGAACACGTCGAGGGCAAACCGGGGGAAGCGGCGAATCCCGACGACCTTAGCAAGGTCCATCAGATGGACACCCACGACGAAGTCTCGATTCTATTCGGAAAAGTATTCCTCGGGATCAACCTTTCCTGCATTGCCTGCCACGACGGCAAAAATCATCTGGAAAAAGTGAACGTCTATCTCAGCACGCGCAAACGCAGTGAGTTTTTCCAGCAGTCGGCTTTCATGGGCAGGACTCGTTACATGCCCCACGTCGAAAAGGCCGAAGCCAAGATGGGCCACTTCACCGTGGATGACGACGCTCCCGGTTACGACACCAAAGCCGACAGCATGCTGCGTATCCGGCGATTCGGCGGATCCTCCCAGCCGGCCTTCCTTCTCTCCGGCGAATCGGCCCGCCCCGGAGTGGACCCTCGCGATGAACTCGCCCGCATGCTCACATCTCACCCGCAGTTTGCTCGCGCAACGGTGAATATGTTTTGGGCGAAGCTGATGGGGTCCGGAATTGTTGAACCCTTCGATGAGTTTGACCTCGCCCGGCAGGACCCGGCGAACGTTCCCAGAGGCTGGGAACTCCAGCCGTCGCATCCCGAATTACTCAACCATCTTGCCGGCTTCTTCCGAACCAACAACCACAGCATACATAAGTTGTTCGCGCTCATCTGCAATTCAAATTCCTATCAGCTTTCGGCGCGCTTCCCCGGCAAATGGAGCGAGGCGTACACGCCCTACTACGCACGCAAACTGGCTCGCATGTTGACCGCCGAAGAACTTCATGATTCGATCGCGCTGGCCACCGAGCGCCCGGGCCGGTTCGGCGGTTCCCCGAAATCGAATGCACCGGATGCCTTGCAACCGCCGCCGGCCGAACCGGTCCCCATGGCGATGCAGATGGCCATTCCTCGCGTCTCCGGCGAGCTCAAGAGCTTCATGCAAGCATTTGGCCAGGCAAACCGTGGTACGCCGGCGCGCCCGCCGCAGCCTTCGCCGCTTCAGCCGATCATGCTCATGCGATCACCGGTGATCAATGATCGCGTACTCGCCCACAAAGACAGCCGAGTCCAACGTCTCCTCAACTCCTATCCCGACAACGGCAAAGTCGTGGAGGAGTTGTTCATCGCGACGCTCTCACGATCTCCAATGCCGGAAGAGCGCGCGCTCGGCGTTTCCGTGCTCGACAAGGATCGCGTCCAGGGCGCGCAGAACGTTCAGTGGGCGCTTCTCAATCTGGTCGAGTTCTTGTACAACTTCTGAGGCTTGCCAATGTCCAGACCAAAGACTGTCGCCGAACTCGTTCCCACGCGTCGCGAACTCCTGCAGTTTGGCGGACTCGGGCTCGCCGGAGCCGCAGCAACATCCCTGTGGCCGTTGCGCGTCTCCGCCGCGTCCACCGGCAAAGCGCGCCCGCGTGGCAACGCAAGGAATGTGATCTTTTACGAGATCTCCGGAGCAATCAGCCATCTGGAGTCATTCGACTTCAAGGACAATCCCGGCACACCGAAAGATTTTCAGGTATCCAAGCTCCCGTCGGGCATCTACTTCCCTGTCAATTTCTTTCCGAATCTCACCCGGGTAATGGATCGTGTGGCCATTGTCCGGTCGTTCGTCAGCCATGAGGAAGTGCACCTTCGCGGACAGTATTACGTTCAGGCTGGACGGCCGCTGAATGTCGCCTTCGCTAAGGAAATTCCCTCCATCGGAAGTGTGGTTGCCTCCGAATTGGAGCCACGGCGCAGAGAGTCCGATACCTTTCCCACCTACGTTTCGTTCAATCTCGAGACCAATCAGGTGGGAGCGCTCGCCACCGGGTTTCTCCCGCCGGAGTTCTCCGTCTTCGACTTGAACGCACAGCAAGCGCTTTCCGGCATGTCACTCGATCAGAAAGCGGTCGAGCTCATTGAAGAGCGCTGGCGCGTGCTCAGCGGACTTCGCGACATTGGCCGCACTCGGATGAGCGGGTTCGGGCGTCAGGTGGACGCCTACGATAAGTTCTCCGGCACCGCCAAGAGGCTGCTCACCGATCCCCGTTGGCCGGCTGCCTTCAAGCTATCGAGCGATGACCGCAGGCGCTACGGAAACACAGGCCCCGGATTGGCCTGCGCCCTCGCGCGCAACGTCCTGCGCGAAGACGGCGGCACACGTTACATTCACGTCTGCCAGCATGGATGGGATCACCACCGCGATATCTGGAACCGCCAAGCCTCGGACAATCACTACAAACTCATCGGCGAGTTTGATCCTGCGCTGGCCTCACTCATTGAGGATCTCGCCGCAACACCATCGAAGGAGAACCCGTCCAAGACACTGCTCGACGAAACACTCGTTGTCTTCATGAGCGAATTCGGGCGGACACCTGGCCCCCTAAACCACATTCTGGGCCGTGATCACCACAAGTACGTCTTTCCGGCGATGTTCGCCGGAGCGGGCGTAAAAGGCGGGGTGGTCGCCGGAGCCAGTGATACCGACGGCCGCCTGTGCGCCGATACCGGCTGGGAACACAAGGAACAGCCGCGCATCGAAAACGTAGTCGCAACAATCTACTCCGCGCTCGGCATCGATTGGTCCCGGGCAGTGCATAACCTGCCATCCGGCCGTACCTATGTCTATGTCGATCCGCTCGGCGCCAACGGATTTATCCCCACCGGTGACTTGCCCGCCATCTATGGGTAGGTATCCACTGTTCCTAGCAGCGGTGTTCTCAGCAACGCTGTTCTTAGCAATAGCGGCTGCAGCCGCGGCCGAGCCCGGCATGATCTTTGTCCCCGGCGGGGAGTTCCAGCGCGGCCGAAGCTACGAGTGGGATGACTATAAGGTCGCCTATTATCCAAGAGCGAATCAAGACGATACCCCGGTTCGTGCCATCCACGTCGATCCCTTTTATCTCGACAAGTCGGAAGTCACCAATGATCGGTACGCCGCGTTCCTCAAGGCCACGGGGCATCGTGCACCGTTCCATTGGCGAAAAGGTGCGTCTCCCGAGGGGAAGACCCTGCATCCGGTGGTTAACGTCAGTTGGGACGACGCTCGAGCTTTCTGCCGCTGGGAAAGGAAACGCCTGCCCACCGAGGCAGAATGGGAACGGGCGGCTCGTGGCTTGGTGGAGGGGCAAATGTACCCTTGGGGTGATCGCCCTCCCACAATCAAAGACGCACACTATGGAGCACAGGACACTGCCCCGGTCTGTAGCGCGCAGCCGAATTCCCTAGGTTTGTGCGACATGATCGGCAGCGTCTGGGAATGGACTACGGATCGCTATGGGCGAACATACTATGCCGGTGCTCCACCTCGGAATCCGCTCGGACCACCGAACGGCTTGTATCGGGTCCTCCGGGGAGGCTCCTGGTTTGACCAGCCTGGGCTTTTCCTCACCACTGCCTACCGCAGTTGGGCTCGTCCCGCCGAGCGCAGTTCCACAATCGGTTTTCGCTGCGCGAAGTCCTTTGTTCGGAATCGATGACGCCGCGCCTTAGGGCGTCCCGCTCGGTACTTCTACCAGATTAGCTTCAAGCCGAACTGGAGATTGCGAGGCGTATCTGCGCCGGCGATCGTTCCGAAGTTGTTGGCCCCCACCACGTTGCCGGCTTGGCCGAAGCGTGGCGTGTTGGTGAACTGGAACGCTTCGAAACGGAACTGAACAGTGAACCGCTCCTGAATCCTAAAATTCTTCATCGCCGAGAAGTCCCATCCGAACAGCGACCGCTGGCGCATGGTGTTGCGCCCTAGGTTGCCGATCTGGAATTGGCTATTGGGAACGAACGCCGCAATGTTGAAATCGCGTTGCAGGGAACGTTCGCCCGAGTTCGGGTCGCCTACGACGTTGGGTCGGTTCACCACTCCAACCGAACCGGTATTGGCGGGATTGCCGGTCACCGTCAGACTATAGGGCCGGCCGGACGACGCGGTCACGATCGAGCCGACTCCCCAGCCGCCCACGATCGCGTTGGCCACCGGATGCATCGATCCGCCAAACTGCTTGCCGCGCCCGAAGGGCAATTCGTAGATGCCACTCAGCACAAAGCGGTGCGGAACATCCTGGTTATCCACCGATTTTTCAAGATTGAGGAAACGCGTGTCCTGGTAACCGCACCCGGAAGTATTTCCAGCCGCCGCGTTACCGCAGGTGTCACCCATCGTTTTGGTGAAGCCATACGACGTCAGCAACGTAAACCCCTGTGAGAACCTCTTCTCGACTTTGGTAACCCAGCCATGATATGTGGAGTTCGCATTGTTCTTGTAGCCCTGCACCGGTCCAAGCGGCGAACTGACAATCCCCGTGCCCGGGATTTCGGCGCGCAGGTACGGCCGCTTGGCGTTAATGTTGCCCGGACCGGGCGGCGAGAAGTTATCCTCGTACCGCATGAGTAAGTGAACGCCGCGTGAGCCGTTGTATCCCGTCTCGAACAACCAGTCCCTGCCGAACTCACGTTGGATGTTCAGATTCCACTGCTGCGCGTAGCCCAGATCCGCGTTGCGTTCGTAGGAGACGAACGTGAGGCCGACCGCCTTTTCGAGTGTCAGCGCGCCCGGCAACGGCCCGTTCTTGAGCAAAACCGCGGGCGTAGTGGCGCTTGAAGCGATACTCACTCCAAACGCGTTGGGCGGATTGCCGATCAGGTACTCTGCGTCTCCGAACGGTTCAAGGAACGTGTAGAAGATGCCGTATCCGGCGCGCAGAGCCGTCTTGTCGGTGAGCTTGTAGGCAAGCCCGACACGCGGCATCCAGTTGTTCTTATCGGTGTGGAACATGGCTCGGTTAAAGCGGTCCTTGCCTTCGGCGCCGGCGAAGATCAATCGCGGATTGGCCGGATCAGTGTAGGTATCGAAGATTCCCATCCGGTCTCGCTTGTCGACAAAGGGCAGCACTACCTCGTACCGCAAACCGAGATTCAGTGTCATACGCGGCGTGATCTTGTAGTCGTCCTGCAGGAAAAAACCCAGATTCCACATACGCAGGTCTACTTGGATCGGCGTGTTCCACGTGTATTGGTTAGACATCCCCAGGAGGAAATCTCCCACGCCGTCGGTGGTGTAGCGCGCGTTGAAGCTGTAGGCCCCGATCTCGGTTCGGATGTTGTAGATGTTGTTTTGCGAACGCAACAAATTGATACCGCCTTTTACCGAGTGGCGGCCGTGTGTCCAGGTGAGGTCGGTGGCGAACTGGCGGTTCTGCGAATCGCGATCCACCGGATTGAACGCGCCGATGCCCAACGCGCGATAGCCGGTGATCGCCATCTGCGAGAAGCCGCCCGGGATGTCCTGATTGCCCCCGGGGATGCCGTATCTCCGATTGAGAAACTCGCCATTGGTTTGCACCGGGTTGTCACGCTTGAACAAGGCAAAGTTCCACGCGCCGCGGACCGATTGGATCAGGTTCGGTGACCAGATGTGATTCCAGGTTGCGCCGGTATTGTAGCCCTCCGTGATGAAATCAAAACCTCCGCCATATGCCGGCGGCGGCAGCGCCAGCGACACGGGGTTGTCCAGGTTCTGCTTGGAGAGACGCCAGAAGACGTTGTCATTCGTGGTGATGTTGGTGTCGATTCGAACATCCCAGCGGCTCACGTCCTGGTTGCGCGGCGCAATGTTCACGAAGTTGTTGCCGACGTTGCCGTTCTGAGGGGAGGGATACAAATTGATCAGCGTGTTCGCCACCGGATCGATCCGGGAGGCGGGAACACGCGCGCCGGGAAACGGGGCGTTGGTCTGTGGGTCGCGAACGGCACGATTGCGCTGCGAGAGAAGATCCCCGAAGTCGCCGCTGCGCATCCCCACCGTTGGGATCGTCGAGGTGATTGTCGAGGACTCGCGGACTTTCGTGCCCTCCCAGTCGGTGAAGAAGAAGAACCGGTTTCGCCCGTCCACCACCTTCGGAATAAACACAGGCCCGCCAATGGTGAAGCCATACTGGTTGCGCTTGAACGGCGGCTTATCGGCATTGGCCGGAGTGAAAAAGTTGCGGGCGTCGAGCTTCTCATTGCGCAGGAATTCGAAGGCGGATCCGTGAATGTCGTTGGTACCGCTCTTGGTGGTCACGTTTACCACGGCGCCCATCGCTCGGCCGTATTCGGCGGAGTAGGCGTTGGTCTGTACCTTGAACTCCTGAATCGCGTCAATCGAAGGCTGCACCATCTCGCTCCGCCGTTGTGCACCCGCAAGCTCGATTCCATTGTTGTCCACACCATCGAGCTGGAAATTATTCTGCGATACGCGCATGCCGTTCACGCTGAAGCCTTCCATGCGCGCACCCGCAAGCGGCTGCACGGTGCCCGCCGACAGAAGCGCAAGTTGGTTGTAGTTCCTTCCGTTCAGCGGCATCTCAACGATGCGGCGATTCTCAATCACCTGCCCGCGCGACGCCTCAACGGTATTCAACTGCGCCACGTTCGCCGTCACCTCAATTTGTTCGGAGACAGCGCCGACTTCGAGCGTGAAGTTCAACTCGGCGCGCTGGTCGGTTTCAAATACAAGCCCCGACCGCGTGACCGTTTTGAATCCCGTGCTCTCCACCCGAATCTGATATTGCCCCGGCTGAAGCAGGGCGAAGCTGTAGTAGCCGGACTCGTTGACGCCGGACGTCCGGTCGACCCCCGTGCCTACGTTGGTGATCACAACGTTGGCCGCGGGGATAATCGCCCCGGTGGAATCGGTGACGCGTCCAGTGACCGTCGCTGTCTGCGCGGAGACAGGTACACCGGCCACGATCGCGATTGCCAACGCGGTCCAAAAGCAAGACTTCATGACAACTCTCCTTTAATCCCCTTGATGGAGATTAAAGTTTATCAAACTAACGGAGGGATTGCCCGAGCGCCGGGCCGGACCGAATTGCGCCGTGTTACCCCACAAGCCGAGCCGCGACCGCAAGGGAGCGGGGTTGAAGTCGTGATCAAGCGCACGAGCGGCAAACTGACGATCGCGGCGCCTGAGTTGTCGCGCAAGTCAACGACGCTGGGCCGTTTGGCCCCGCTACCAAATCAACTTCATCCCGAACTGCAGGTTCCGTGGAGTATCCGCACTCGAAATCACACCAAAGGCGTTTGCCCCAACTACGTTCCCCGCTTGGCCAAACCGCGGAGTGTTGGTGAACTGGAACGCTTCGAAGCGGAACTGCAGGCCGAGCCGCTCCGTGAGCCGGAAGTTCTTCATCGCCGAGAGGTCCCATCCGAAAATCGAGCGCTGCCGCATCGTGTTGCGGCCGAGGTTGCCGATCTCGAATTGATTATTGGGAACGAAAGCGTCGATGTTGAAATCGCGTGCCAGGGATCGCGTACCGGAATTCGGGTCGCCTACAACATTGGGCCGGTTCACCACGCCGATCGAACCGGTATTGGCGGGATTCCCCGAAACAGTAAGGCTATAGGGACGCCCGGCGGCCCATGTAACGATGGAGCCGATCCCCCATCCGCCGGCCACCGCGTTCGCGATCCGATTCATCGATCCGCCGAACTGCTTCCCGTGCCCGAAAGGCAGTTCGTAAATTCCGCTCACCACGAAGCGATGCGGAACGTCCTGATTGTCCACCGACTTTTCCATATTGAGGAAGCGCGTGTCCTGATAGCCGCATCCAGTGGTGTTGCCGGCGGCGGCGTTACCGCATGTATCGCCGATCGTCTTTGACCAGCCATAGGAACCGAGCAGCGTGAAGCCTTGTGAGAAGCGCTTTTCCACGCGAGAAACCAGCGCGTGATAACTCGAATTGGCGTTGTTCTTGTACCCTTGCACCGGGCCAAGCGGCGAACTTACGATATTGGTGCCTGGAATGGCCGCGCTTTGCAAGGGCCGCTTGGCGTTGATGTTGCCGGGCCCTGGAGGCGAAAAATTATCTTCGTACCGCATCAACAGGTGGACACCGCGCGATCCGGAGTAACCGGTCTCGAAAAGCCAGTCCTTCCCGAATTCGCGCTGGATGTTCATGTTCCACTGCTGGGCATAGCCGATGTCGGCTTTGCGTTCATAGGAAACGAACGTCAGTCCCACAGCCTTTTCAAGCGTAAGGGCGCCTGGGGCCGGGCCATCCTTCAACAGCACCGCCGGCACCGTGGCGCTCGACGCTATGTTGACGCCATAGGCGTTCGGCGGGTTGCCGATCAGGTATTCGGCGTCGCCGAATGGCTCGAGATAGGTATAGAAGATGCCGTAACCCGCGCGCAGAACAGTCTTCTCAGTGACCTTGTAGGCAAACCCCATACGCGGCATCCAGTTGTTCTTGTCGGTCTGGAACATCGCCCGGTTGAACCGGTCTTTCCCTTCAGACCCTGCAAAAATTAACCGCGGGTTCGCCGGGTTGGTATAGGTATCGAAGATACCCATCCGGTCGCGCTTGTCAACGAACGGTAGTACTACTTCATACCGCAAGCCAAGGTTCAGCGTAAGCCGGTTAGTGACCTTGTAGTCGTCCTGGATGTAACCGCCGATGTTCCACATGCGGAGATCCACTTGGATAGGAGTGTTCCAGGTGTACTGGCTCGACATGCCGAGAAGAAAGTCCCCCATGCCATCGTTGGTGAAACGGGCGTTGAAGGCATATGCCCCGATTTGCGTACGGATGTTGTAGATGTTGTTCTGAGAGCGAAGCAGGCTCGCGCCGCCTTTCACGGAGTGCCGGCCGTGCGTCCATGTCAGATCGCCCACCAACTGCCGGTTCTGGGAGTCGCGGTCAACTGGGTTGAAATCTCCGATACCCACGGATCGATAGCCGGTAATGTTCATCAACGAGAAGCCTCCCGGGATGTCCTGATTGCCGCCCGGGATTCCGTACTTGCGGTTGAGAAACTCGCCGTTGGCCTGCGCCGGATTGTCGCGCTTGAACAGCGCGAAGTTCCACGCGCCGCGGATGGACTGGATGAGATTCGGAGTCCAGATGTGATTCCATGTCGTGCCGGTATTGTAGCCTTCCGTGATGAAGTCAAACCCGCCACCGTAGGCGGGCGGCGGAAGAGCCAGCGAGACGGGATTGTTGAGGTCCTGCTTGGACAGCCGCCAAAAGACATTGTCCTTGGTACCGGCGTTGGCGTCGATGCGGACATCCCACCGTTTCATATCCTGAACTCGCGGCGCGTTGTAGAGGAAGTTGTTGGCGATTCCGGCCGTCTGTGGTGCCGGGTAAAGGTCGATCAGGGTGCGCGCCACCGGATCGATCCGGGACGCAGGGATCGTGTTGTTCGGGAATCGGACGTTGCCCTGAGGGTCGCGGAAATTTCGGCCCGCCGGCAACTCGCTGAAATTGCCGGCGCGCATCAGAGAGGTTGGGAGAGTGGAAGTGTTCGTCGATGACTCGCGAATCTTGGTGCCTTCCCAGTCCGTGAAAAAGAAAAAGCGATTGCGTCCGTCCACGATCTTGGGGATGAACACCGGGCCGCCGATAGTGAAACCATACTGATTGCGCTTGAATGGTGGTTTCGGCCGATCCGGCCGGTCAAAGAAGTTCTTGGCGTCGAGCTTTTCGTTCCGCAAAAACTCGAACGCGGTACCGCGCACGCTGTTGGACCCGCTCTTCGTTGTGACGTTCACCACCGCACCCATCGCACGCCCATATTCGGCAGCGTAGGAATTCGTTTGCACCTTGAACTCCTGAATGGCGTCGATCGAAGGCTGCACCATCTCGCTGCGCCGTTGCGCGCCCGCCAGTTCGATGCCGTTGTTGTCCACTCCGTCGAGTTGGAAGTTATTCTGAGAAACGCGCATGCCGTTCACCGAGAAGCCTTCCATCCTCGCTCCCGCCAGCGGCTGCACCGTTCCCGCCGACAATAGCGCGAGTTGATTGTAGTTGCGTCCGTTGAGCGGCATTTCGACGATCCGGCGATTCTCGATCACCTGCCCGCGCGACGCCTCCACGGTATTTAGCTGGGCCACGTTGGCGGTCACCTCGATTTGTTCAGACACAGCGCCAACCTCGAGCGTGAAGTTGAGTTCGGCGCGCTGATCCGTTTCAAAGATCAGGCCGGACTGCGCAACGGTCTTGAAACCGGTGGATTCAACGCGGATCCGGTAGCTGCCCGGCTGCAGCAGCGCGAAACTGTAATAGCCGGACTCGTTTACTCCGGACGTCCGGTCAATGCCGGTCGCCGTATTGGTGATCGTAACCGTTGCCGTGGGAATAATAGCGCCTGAGGCGTCAGCAACACGGCCAGTGACGGTGGCTGTCTGCGCGCACAGCGGGACGGAAACAAGCGCCCAAACGGCGCATGCGAGCAACGTCTTCATGGATGAACCCCTTGAAAGAAGCAATCGGATGAGGACGATGTTATCAGAATTGCAGCCGGAACGCTACGCCACTATTCCCCGTACAACCTCGCCCGATATTCCGGTCAGCCTCGCGTCCAGCCCCTGGTACTTCACCGTCAAGCGCAGATGATCGATGCCGAGCAAATGGAGCATCGTGGCATGGAAGTCGTGCACGCTCACCGGATTCTCAATAGCCGCGTAACCAAGCTCGTCGGTTGCGCCGTACGTAATGCCCCGCTTGATCCCGCCGCCGGCCATCATGTAGCTGAAGCCCTTGATGTGATGGTCTCGCCCGCTGCCGCCTTGCGACATCGGCGTGCGTCCGAATTCCCCACCCCACACCACAAGTGTGTCGTCGAGCATTCCGCGTTCTTTCAAATCGCGGATCAATGCCGCCGTCGGCCGATCCACTTCCTCCGCCTTGAGCGGCATGTTGGCGGCGATGGCGGAGTGGTGATCCCAATCGCGGTGATAGAGCTGGATGAATCGCACGCCGCGCTCGGCCAGCCGCCTCGCAAGAAGGCAGTTCGAAGCAAAGCTGCCGTCGCCGGGCTTGGCGCCGTAGTCCTCCAGCACTTTCGCCGGTTCCCTGGAAACATCCATCAGCCCCGGAACGCTCGTCTGCATACGGAACGCCATCTCGTACTGCGCAATGCGCGTCTGGATTTCCGGGTCCCCGAGAGCGTCGTACTGCATCCGGTTGAGCTTGTTCACTGCCTGGATCGACTCGTCCTGAATCGCCGCATTCACGCCATCCGGATTCCGGATATACAACACCGGATCCCCGACACTGTTCAGCTTGACACCTTGAAACTTACTCGGCAAAATGCCAGCCGACCATTGCCGCGCCGCGATCGGCTGCATCTGGCCCCCGCGTCCGGACGACATCAACACCACAAACCCCGGGAGGTCTTCCGTTTCCGCGCCAAGCCCGTATAGGATCCATGAACCCATGCTCGGCCGTCCGGTTACAATGGCCCCGGAATTCATCACCGTGTGCGCTGGATCGTGGTTGATCTGTTCGGTCCACATCGAGCGCACGATACAAACCTCATCGGCAATCGATCCCATGTGCGGAAACAGCGTCGTCATTTCCTGTCCGCTTGCGCCGTACCGTTTGAAGTCGAACTGCGGCCCAAAACAAACCAGTGGCCGCCCCTGCAACTGCGCGATCTGCTGCCCCTTGGTGAAACTCTCGGGCATCCCCTTGTTGTGCATTTCTTTGAGTTTCGGCTTCGGGTCAAACGTTTCAAGATGCGATGGGCCGCCTGCCTGATAGAGGAAGATCACCCGCTTGGCCTTCGCAGCGTGATGCAGCGGCTGAACCACGCCGCTGGTGCCCTTCGCCATGAGTGTCCGAAGTGCGGCCAAACCGGCGCCGGTCCGTCTCAAAAAGGTCCGCCGGGCGATATGCGGATTGTAGTTTTCCATCGTCAGTTCCTCGTAATCGTTTCGTGCAAGTTCAGAATCGCGCGCGCCACCGTGATGGAAGCAGCC
>JBGSME010000231.1:0-2246 GCA_041740335.1 Bryobacteraceae bacterium
GAGGCGGCGGGCGAACCCTCCTTCGGCTCTTCGAGCGCGGGAACGTTCGGAGGAGGCGGCGGCGGAGGCGTGCCGAGCATCGAATCGAGAATCCATGCGCCGCGGAGAACGGGGCTCGACCGGTATGGATGCGACGACACCGCGAGAACGGCGGCCATTCCGAGAAGCCCGCCGCGATCGGACCGGTCCGGCACGGGAACCCACTGCGGCTGCTTGGTCCCGGCCTGGCGATAGTCGAACTTCACGCCGTAGTGCCTCGCCAAATTGCTAGTTCCGATGGTGTGGGTGGAATCGATGAGATTGAGCAGCGAGATATCGCGCACGAGGAGCTCGCGAAAAAACAACACGGGCTGATAGCGGATGTCGGAACGCAGTTCCTCGTCGGAAGTGAATTCGGGAAACAGCGTGGCATCCGGCGCTTTGTCGCCGCCGAGTTCGCGCGTCCTGAGCCACTGCTCCACGAAGCGGTTGGCAAACGAGAGGGACTTGTCGTTGCGCAGCATCCGCGGAATGAGCGCCCGCAGCACATCCGGATCGTTGAGACGCCCGGCGGCGGCGATGTCGAAAAGCAATTCGTCCGGCATGCTGCCCCAGAGAAAATAGGAGAGCCGTGAGGCAAGCGCGTAGTCGCCGGACGTTTCCGCGGCGCGATGCCCCTCGGTGCGAAACAGGAACATCGGTGAAACGAGCGCGGCGCGGAGGGCGAAGAAAACGGCTTCGTCGAACGTCTGGTTCTGCTCGCGGGCGGCGTGATAGAGGCTCAGGTACGGAGTGATTTCCTCGCTGGCCACCGGACGGCGGAACGCGCGCGGAAGAAAGTCCGCCAGCACGGTGCGGGCGGCCTGTTCCGGCGGCACGCCCGGCCCAGGCTGCGCCGTCATGATCTTGGCGTGGGACTTGTACTCCTTGGCCGCAAACTCAAGCGCGAACTTCGCCGTTTCCAGATACTTCTCCGCGTGGAGCGGCGAAAGGAACAGCGTTTCCGCCGCATTGTCGAAGCCCTCGCCGCCGGCTCCGTCAGCCGGCAGGGCACCGCCGATATCGAGATGGATGTCGAATAGATCGCGGATCGTGGCGGCGTATTCATCGCGATTCAGGCGCCGGATGAGCGATGGCCCGGGCGCGGGGCCCGCAGAGCAAGCTTCGGCGCGCAATGAGGATTCAACCCACGACGTGAATTGCTCCCGCATTTCGAACGGCGGCGCCGGGGATCCCTTGGGCGGCATCTCGCCATTGGTGACACGTCTTGAAAGTGAGATCCACTTTTGGGATTCGGTGCGGAGGGACGCCGGGGCGGCCACGCGATCGAGCTTGAATCCGCCCACGCCGGTTTGGGCGCTGTGGCACTTGACGCAGTATTGCTGAAGGAAGCCTTGGCCCTGGGCGAACGAGAATTCCTGCTGGGCGTGGAGTGGAGAAAGGAACAGCGCCGATATCGCAAGATAGCGGTTGAGTGATACGCGACCTAGCCAGGTTCGATTCAGAAAAACGCCCTCTCCTTGAATCTGGATCTATTATAGCGATTGGCCGCTGAGCATTTGGCCGAGCGTCTCCTGAAACGGGCGCCGTTGGCTAGCTGCTAGGGCTGACTCGATTCCTTTTCCCCACGCCACCAAAGCCGCACTTTTTCCCAGGGCGATCCAGGTTCCGGAGTCACCTTGGAGATCTTGCCGTCGTCCGCAGCAGCCGGGGGCAGCCAAGGCGCGGTATCGACCAGCCGCAGACGCCGGTCGGAAAAAACGAATGTACGCCGAATCAGAGACCCTTCGTTTTCCGTGATCACACGGATGCGGGGCGATCCCTGTTCGTTGGTATCGGCAACCACCGGATAGTAGCCGCGCAGGCCGCGCTCGATGAATCTGGTCTCGTAACGGTGACGCACCGGATTCCAGACGAAAAGCCGGATGCCGTCGAACTGGTACAGTTCGGGTGGCTGCTTGATCGTCATCCAGAGCCAACTCTCGTGCGACTGTCCTTCGTCGACGACAGTCCCCATGGGGAACGCGGCAGTAATCCGATCCCCGTTCGCAAACTGAGTTACTTCGTCGGGGAGTTCCATCATCGTCATGCGAGCCAACACCCAGCCGGAGCGTCCGTCGGCGAGCCGAATCCGGGCCCAGTCGTCTTTGAGCGTGCCCGCCGGCACCGGATCGGCCGGAGTCTCGCGATCGGGGTCATAAGGGGCTCGCGGCGTCACCTTGCGATCGATCAACTCGGCCGCGGCGTCTTCGGTCAACTGGTAAAAA
>JBGSME010000232.1:0-2169 GCA_041740335.1 Bryobacteraceae bacterium
CGCCCGCCCCGCTTCCAGCTGCTTCACGGCCGCGATGATCTTCTCTTCGCTGTGCTTCGTCTTCTTCATCTGAAAAACTCCTTGTCTCATTTTCGGAGCCCTCCAAATTATGCATGGCTTAGATTACCGGGGGCACGTCACTCGAGTTATTGGCTGCGTGCCAAGGCAACCTCGTGCGAGTCCATGAGGAACTGGTGGCCAGTGGCGCGGCGCTCTCCTATCCGGCGTTGACCGCGTTCTGCCGCCGGGAAGGCATTGGGCAGGAACCCGTCGTGCCCGCGGGCAGTTATGACCACTTATTCGAGCCGGGCGCGGAGCTGCAACACGACACCTCGCCCCACGAGGTAACCGTGGGTGGCCGGAAGTTCAAAGCCCAAACTGCCTCGGCGGTCTTGTGTTACTCGCGCATGTTGTTCTTGCAGATCCAACCCACCTTCCAGCGCTTCGATTGCAAGGTGTTTCTCACCGAAGCACTGCGCTATCTGCAAGGTTCGCCGAAACGGGTCATGATCGACAACACGCATGTGGTCGTGCTGCGCGGCACGGGCCGGCACATGGAGCCGGTACCGGAGATGGCGGCCTTCGCCGAGCGCCTCGGCTTCCGTTTCGTGGCGCATGAGATCGGCGACGCCAACCGCTCGGGGCGCGTCGAACGGCCGTTCCACTTCATCGAGAATAACTTCCTGGTGGGCCGCACCTTTGCCACCTGGGCCGATCTCAATCGACAAGCGCGCCAGTGGTGCGAGCGCGTTAACGCGACTTACAAGAAACATCTGCGCGCCATTCCACGCGAGCTCTACGCCGTGGAGCGGCCGCAGCTGAAACCGCTGCCGGCCTGGATTCCGGAGGTCTACCGATTGCACCAACGCCTGGTGGACGTGGAAGGCTACGTGTCGTTGCATTCCAACCGCTACTCGGTACCGGCGTCCTTCATCGGCCGGCGCGTGGAAGTGCGCGAGACGCGCGATCACCTCGAGATCGAACTCGATGCCCGGCAGATCGTCCGGCATCAGCGGATCGCCACTCCCGATCATGTACGCGTGATTTTGCCTGAGCACCGGCCGCCGCGGGGCGGGGGCTCTTGTAAGCGCCCCCTGCATCCGGAGGAACAAGCCATCCTCGCCGTCGTGCCCCAGCTTGCGCCGTATGTGGAGGAGTTGAAGCGCAAGGGCCGCAAGGTGATCGCGCTGCTGTTGCGGCAACTGCTGCGGCTTGTGCGTGAGTATCCGCGTGAGCCGTTCCTGGCCGCCCTCGACGAAGCGGCGCGCTACGGACTCTACGATCTGGATCGAGTCGAGCGCATGATCCTGCGCCGCGTGGCGCGCGAATACTTTCTGCTGGAGGGAGACGATGACTGACGAACTCGAACAACTGCTTAAGAATCTCAAGCTCGGTCGCCTGCGCACCGTCTATGACGAGCAGTTACGTGCCGCCGAGAAACAACAACTCTCTTACTCCGAGTTCGTCGCTGGACTCCTCCGCACCCAGTGGCATGACCGCCAAGAGAGCGCACTGGAATGGCGCATCCGCCGCGCCAATCTGCCGGAACGTTGGTCACTGGAAACCTTCCCCTACACGCGACAACCCGGCGTCAACCGCAAACAGATCCGCGCCTTCGCCGAACTCGACTTTGCGGCCAAACATGAGAATCTGGTGTTTGTCGGGCCGACGGGTGTCGGCAAGACTGGACTGGCGTGCGGCCTGCTCCTGAAGGCTTTGCAGAACGGCTTGCGGTGCCAGTTCATCCGGGCGCAGGATCTGTTCGATGAGATGTACGCTTCGCTGGCTGACCGCTCCACGCGCAAGTTAGTCAATCGCCTAGCGCGGCTGGATATCTTACTGATCGACGAGTTTGGGTACGTCAACCTGAAACCCGAGCAATCCAACATTTTCTTTAAGTTGATGGAGGAGCGTTATCACCAGCACTCCACCATCGTCACGACTAACTTGGTCTACGACGAATGGCATAACTTCCTGGGTAACAAGTCCATGGTAGATGCGCTGCTGAGCCGCTTGCGGCATTACTGCCACACGGTTCACATCGACGGTCCGTCGCTACGCGAGCCACAAGGCTGAGGCCAGCCCAGTGGTGGACTCGGCTCAGTACGTGCGGTGCGTGCTGGACGCCTATCGCGCCACGCCAGGCACCTGCGGGGTTGTGCGGAAACC
>JBGSME010000233.1:0-2401 GCA_041740335.1 Bryobacteraceae bacterium
GGCCCGGGCACGCTGCGGCTTCCCTTTCGTCTGTCGGAGGTGTCGGACTCGGCAGCTCTGCTTGCGGTGGGCGGGCAACGGCACAGGCTGGGAGTGGGCGAGTATTCGCCGTGGATTTCGCTGCGGTACAAGCGCGTCGCCGGGATCGCGCGCTTCCTGCTCACTCGCGCGGGGCCCGAGCCGTCTCTGTACGTCACACCCGTTCAGATCGACCCCGAGAGTCCGGCGCTGCCCATCAGCCACCCGCCCTACTACGCGATGTACCTCGCCAAGCTTCTGGGTACTTATTCAACGCTGGGAATGGCGGAAGACACATGGGCCCTCAACGAGGGAGCGATTGACGAGCAGGCTTTTCTTGACCAGGCCGAGTCTATCAAACAGGAACGCGAGGCTATGTTTTTCAGTGCGCTCGAGCATACGCGGCGCGGCGTCGTCGCCTGTGTATTCGACATTAGTGACCGCGTGCAGCATATGTTCTTTCGGCACCTGGATGGCGAGGGACCACACGCCGGCGTGATCGAGAATCTGTATCGCGACATGGACCGGCTGGTGGGCGAGACCGTGCGCCGCTCCGGCGACGGCGCAACCGTGGTGGTGCTCTCCGATCATGGCTTCTGCTCGTTTCGCCGCGGGATCAATCTGAACTCGTGGCTGCACCAGCACGGGTATCTGGTTTTGCGCGATGGAGTGGAAACGGGCGGCGAATATTTTGAGGGCGTCGATTGGGGCCGCACGCGTGCATACGCGCTAGGCTTGGGCGGCATGTATATCAATCTGCGCGGCCGCGAGTCGGCGGGAATCGTAGCGCCCGAAGAGGCGGCCGCGCTACGTGGGGAGTTGATCGCCGGTCTCAAAGGCTTGCGCGATCCGGCGACGGGTGAGGTCGCCATCCGCGACATGTACGCTACGTCGGAACTCTATAGCGGCCCGTATCTCGCCGCCGCGCCGGACCTGATCACCGGCTACGCCGCCGGATTCCGCATTTCCTGGGATGGCGCCATTGGCTGCGTGCGAGCCGAGGTCTTCGAGGACAACACCAAGGCGTGGAGTGGAGACCATTGTGTCGATCCATCCCTGGTGCCGGGGGTGCTGTTTGCCAACCGCAGGATCGATGCCGAAGACCCGGGCATTGAGGATCTGGCGCCTACCGCGCTCGCGCTGTTCGGCATTCCCCTTCCGGCCTGGATGGAAGGGAAACCGGTTTTTCGATTCGGTTGAGATGGAGAAAGTTGTGCTCTCAAAAACGTCGGTCAAGTTGAATAGGTCGCTTTGCCAACGCGCGGCGCGTTACGCCGAAAAGGCGGGATACAGCTCCCTCGAAGAGTTTGTAGAGCATGTACTGGAACGCGAGATCGCGAAGTCTGAGGACTCGGCGTCCAGGGAAGACGTAGAGAAGAAACTGAAGGGGCTGGGCTATCTCGGGTGACGGAGTATAACTATGGCTGGCGCGCGCTGGCCGCCCTGGGACTGATCGCCGCAGGGTTTGGATGGGCGGCGGCGTGGGTAGTGCAATCGCTGTCGAACCAGCAGCAGGTACGCCGCGCCAAGGCAAGGATCGCCGCGCATCTGCTCGAGTTTCGCCTGTTCGGCGATGAGCCGCGAATGGTGCTGCGCACCCAGCTCAACGTGGCAAGGCAGAGCCTTCACCTGATGCGCTTGCTATTGCTACCCGCCGTGGCCTTAGGCGTACCCATGCTCGTGATCTATCCCAGGCTCGATGCAGTCTTTGGCCAAGCGCCGTTGATACCAGGCGAGACTACCGTCGCCACCATTGTCTCGAGCGGCGGCACGCTCGGGCACAGCCTGACAGGCACCGGCGGCGTGTCCGTGGAGTCTCCCCCAGTGCTAGCCGTGAGAGCGGGAGAGATCAGTTGGCGCATCCGCGCCGGCGCCCGCCCGCAGCCAAGCCAATTGCGGCTTGCGTCGCTAGGCGCCGAGGTCTGGACCGAGTCCGTCTCAACGGGTGCCGGGCCGCATTACGGTGCGGCCTTCAGCGTCAGCCGCATTCGCATTCAGTACCCGGCGGCGATGATCTGGCGTCTGCCATGGCTGGTCTGGTTTCTGATCTTTTCAGCGCTGGGATTCTTTCTCCATTGAAGCTTGGCGCGTCGGTGCGAACAAGTTTCGGCCCTTCAGTCCTGGCGGCGGCTTGACGCCGAAGGCCTCCAGCACCGTAACGGTCAAATCCTCGATGCGGGGATCACCGGCTCCGATCGGGCGGCTGCTCAGCAACACGCCGGGCACCGATTGCGGGTTCATGCAGTGATCGCCTCGCCACTCGTCGGTGTTGTCTTCAACGATCACGCCGGGCACGGCCCCCAGCGCGGTCTGCCATGAACCCCGATACCCGGGCGCGTATCCGGCAATCAGCGCAGGCGCGTTGGCTCCGCCGTGCGGACGC
>JBGSME010000234.1:0-4130 GCA_041740335.1 Bryobacteraceae bacterium
TGCGGAGGCGGTGCGCGATTCGGTGTTGAGCATTGCCGGGCGGCTGGATTTGACGATGGGCGGGCCGGGCGCGCGGTTGTTCCTGTTCAAGAACGACCATTCGCCTGTGTACGATTATGCCCGCTTCGATCCGGACGCGGAGGGGGCGAACCGGCGGAGCATTTACCGGTTCATCGTGCGCAGCGCGCCCGATCCGTTTATGGAGCGGTTGGATTGTCCCGATCCTTCCTTGCTGGCGCCGAAGCGCACGATGACTCTCACAGCGATCCAGGCGCTGGCGCTTTGGAACAATCCGTTCATGATCCGGATGTCGGAGCATCTGGCGGATCGTTTGGCTGGCGGCGATTCGAACGCGCAGGTTCGCCAAGCCGTGCGTTTGGTCCTCGGCCGCGAGGTGCAGGGGGATGAAGCCTCGCGGTTGCGCGCCTACACCGCGAAGCATGGTGCGGCGAATCTGGCACGATTGTTATTCAACACGAATGAGTTTCTTTTCGTGGATTGAGGGGATATGAGAAGACGCGACTTTTTGTGGACTCACGGCGGGGGGCTGGGCGGCGTCGCGTTGGCGCAAATGCTGCAGGGCGCAGAGGGACCCAAGGCGCGGGCGAAGCGTGTGGTGCAGATCTTTCTTTCCGGGGCTGCGTCGCAGTGCGATAGCTTCGACTACAAGCCGCTGTTGATTGAGAAGGCCGGTGAGAAGTGGGATCCGGGCGAGAAGGTGGAATTGTTCCAGAGTAACCCGGGAGCGGTCATGCCGAGCCCGTGGGCCTGGAAGCAGCGTGGTCAGAGCGGGAAATGGGTGAGCGATCTGTTTCCGCATCAGGCGTCGTGCGTGGACGATATGGCGTTTGTGCATTCGATGATTTCGAAGTCGAATATCCACGGGCCGGCCACGTTCATGCAGAACACCGGATTCATACTGCCGGGGTTTCCGAGCGCGGGGGCGTGGGTTTCCTATGCGCTGGGGAGCATGAACGACAATCTCCCGGTGTTTGTTGTGCTGCCGGATCCGCGGGGCGTGCCGCCGAACGGTCCGGCGAACTGGTCGTCGGGATTCCTGCCGGCGGCGCATCAGGCGACGACGATTCGGATCGGGACCCCGAATCCGATTCATGACCTGTTTCCGCCAAAAGCGCCGTACCTCACCGCGGAGAGCGAGCGGGCGGGGCTGGCGCTGCTGAAGGAGATGAATCGCGCCCATCAGGACGGGCGTGGGGAAGATACTCGTCTGGAAGCCCGGATACAGTCCTACGAAATGGCGGCGCGGCTGCAATTGAGCGCGCCGGAGGTGATGGCGGTGTCGGGCGAGTCCGCGGCGACGCGGAAGTTGTACGGCATGGATGATCCGCTGACGGCGGATATGGGCGAACGGTGTCTGGTGGCGCGGCGATTGCTCGAACGCGGCGTGCGCTTCGTGCAACTGTGGAGCGGTGCCGACAACGGATTTCCCCGCAGAAACTGGGACAGCCACGAGAATCTGGCGAAGGATCATTGGGATATGGGGGTGGCAATGGATAAACCGGTGGCGGGATTGATCAAAGACTTGAAGTCCCGGGGGCTGCTTGAAGATACGATCGTGCATTGGGCCACCGAGTTCGGTCGGATGCCGTGCGGCCAGGGGAGCAAAGGGCGGGATCACAATCCGTTCGGATTTACTACGTGGATGGCGGGCGGCGGAATCAAGGGCGGGGTAAGCTATGGCGCAACCGATGAGTGGTCCTACAAAGCGGTGGAGAAGCCAACTTACTGCTACGATATCCACGCCACCATGCTGCACTTGCTCGGGATCGAGCACACCAAGTTGAGCTACCGGCACAATGGGATTGACCGCCGGTTGACGGACGTCCATGGGGGCTGTGATCCGGGACATCGTGGCTTAGCCGGCACGGGTAGGGTCAATCACCCCATAATCGATAGAAATTGGTACAATAGGGGTTCCGAGCATGAATTCCCTATCCCACCTCCGGGCGCAAGAGGCCGAGTCGATCCACATTCTTCGCGAGGTGGCGGCCGAGTTCCAGAATCCGGTTATGTTGTATTCCATCGGCAAAGACTCGTCTGTGATGGTGCGTTTGGCGCAGAAGGCGTTCCACCCGGGGCGCATTCCTTTTCCGCTGCTGCACGTGGATACGACGTACAAATTCGGCGAGATGATCGAGTTTCGCGATTCCTTCACGCGGTCAATCGGGGCAGATCTGATCGTCCAGACCAACACCGGCGCGATCGCCGATGGCGCCAATCCGTTCAAGCTCGGCACCAGCAAATGTTGCGGACTTTTGAAGACGCGGGCGCTGCTCGATGGGCTGGAAGCCGGTGGGTATGACGCGGCCTTTGGGGGAGCCCGGCGAGACGAAGAGAAGTCCCGGGCGAAGGAGCGTATTTACTCGTTTCGGGATAAGTTCGGGCAATGGGATCCGAAGAACCAGCGGCCGGAGTTATGGAACATTTACAATAGCCGCGTCGACAAAGGCGAGTCCATCCGGGTGTTTCCCTTGTCGAACTGGACCGAACTGGATGTTTGGCACTACATCCATCTCGAGAACATTCCCGTGGTGCCGCTCTATTTTGCGAAGCCGCGGGAAATGGTGATCCGGGGCGGGGCGTTGATCCCGCTGGAGCACGACATGCCGTTGCTGCCGGGTGAAAAACCGGAGACGGTGATGTCCCGTATGCGTTCGCTCGGCTGCACCTATTGCACGGGCGCGATCCGGTCTGAGGCGGATACGTTGCCGAAGATCATCGAGGAACTGATCGGCTTCCGGCGGAGCGAGCGCGAGAACCGCGTGATCGACCACGATCAGGAAGGGTCGATGGAGATCAAGAAGCGCGAGGGCTATTTCTAGATGGCGACGGCAGGCACCACGCTGACGATTGAAGAGTTTCTGGAGCGGCACGAGTCGACGGAGCTACTGCGGTTCACGACGGCGGGTTCCGTAGACGATGGGAAGTCGACGTTGATCGGAAGGCTGCTCTACGACTCGAAGTCGGTTTACGAAGACCAGATGCAGTCAGTGAAGGATTCGCGAATCAACCGGTCTTCGGGGGCGATCGATTTTTCGCTGCTAACCGACGGGCTGAGGGCTGAGCGCGAGCAGGGGATCACGATTGACGTGGCCTACCGGTATTTTTCGACGCCGCGCCGGAAGTTCATCATCGCCGACACGCCGGGCCACGAGCAGTACACGCGGAACATGGCGACGGGCGCATCCACGGCGCACATGGCGATTATTCTTCTTGACGCGCGGAAGGGGATGCTGCCGCAGTCGCGGCGCCACACCTATATTTCCTGGATGCTGGGGATCCCGCAACTGGCCGTGGCGGTGAACAAGATGGACCTCGTCGATTTTTCGAAAGAGGTGTTTGACCGGATCGCGGCGGAATTTGGCGAGTTCGCGGGGAAGCTCGGTTTCGCGGACGTGAAGCTGATCCCGATCAGCGCACTGGACGGCGATAATGTTGTGACGCGGAGCGCACGGACGCCGTGGTACGAGGGGCCGGCGTTGTTGGAGCATTTGGAAACCGCGCCGATCGCGACAGCACAGAACTTTGAGGATTTTCGGCTGCCGGTGCAGTACGTGATCCGGCCGGACCTGCATTTCCGGGGCTTCGCGGGGCAGATGGCCTCGGGATTGCTGCGGCCCGGCGACGCTGTGATGGCGCTTCCCTCAGGAAGAACGTCGCGCGTGAAGACGATCTCCACCTATGACGGTGATCTCGATGTGGCGTTTCCGCCGCAATCGGTGTGCGTCACGTTAGAGGATGAAATCGATGTGTCGCGCGGGGACATGCTGGTGCATCCGGACCGGATCCCCCACGTATCGCGGCGTTTTGAGGCGACTCTGGTTTGGATGAGCGCGGAGCCGCTGGAGGTGGGGCGTCCATATCTGTTGAAGCACACGTCGCATCAGGTGAACGCGGTGGTAACGGAACTGCGCCATCAGGTGAACGTGAACACGCTCGCCGAGGAATCCGACGATCGCCTCGAACTGAATGAAATCGGTGTGGTGGCGATGGAGACGACGCGGCCGTTGTTCTACGACGCCTATCGCCGGAACCGGCAAACCGGTTGTTTCATATTGGTGGATCCGCTGACCAACGCGACGATGGCGGCGGGAATGATCGCGGAGCCG
>JBGSME010000235.1:0-2364 GCA_041740335.1 Bryobacteraceae bacterium
CGGCGATCCTATCCTCAACCTCTCCACGCCCCCGTCGGTGAAACCCGAGCAGCAGCGGCAGACCATTCAGGCCATCCAGGACATCAATGAACTCCTCTACAAGGACACCGGCGATGCCGAGATCCACACCCGGATCTCACAGTACGAAATGGCCTACCGCATGCAAACCAGCGGCCCGGAACTTATCGATTTCGCCAAGGAATCTCCGAAGACGCTGGAGATGTACGGCGCAGAACCGGGCAAGGCGTCGTTCGCCAATAACTGCCTTCTCGCGCGCCGCCTCGTCGAACGCGGCGTCCGTTTCGTGCAGTTGTATCACGCCGATTGGGACCACCATAACGACATCACCAAACCCCTCGACGAGGTCTGCGCCGACATTGACAAGGCCACTGCGGCCCTCGTTACGGACCTGAAACAACGCGGCCTTCTCGACCGGACCTTGCTCATCTGGGGCGGTGAGTTCGGCCGAACCCCGATGGGCGAAGTCCGCGATGAGGGCAAAGTCGGACGCAACCATCACATCGACGCCTATACGATCTTTATGACCGGCGGCGGCATCCATCACGGCATCGAAGTGGGTGGCACCGACGAACTCGGCTTCACCCCGGAGCGAAAAATTGACGTCCATGACCTTCAGGCCACAATCCTCCACCTGCTCGGAATCGATCACACTAAACTGACGTTCCGGTTCCAGGGCCGCGATTTCCGCCTCACCGACGTCAGCGGGAACCTGATCCAGCAGTTACTCACGTAGAGATCCGCCCCATGACGCTCGCCGAAGCCGCCGCTGCGCTGGAATCGCTTGGCACCGCCCAGAATCGCAAGATCTACGCACGCCACGGCGCAGGGCCGAACACCTACGGCGTCAGCTTCGCCAACCTCGGCAAGCTCACCCGCAAGATCAAAGTCGACCACAACCTCGCCCGCCAGCTTTGGGACACCGGTAATACGGACGCCCGCGCCTTCGCGCTGATGATCGCCGATCCCGCCGCCGCCACCGAGGCCGACCTCGACCACTGGGTCGCTACCGTCAACCAGTTCTACATGCTCGCCGGCTCCGTCGCCCAGTTCGCTCACAAAACACCCTTCGCCGAAAAGAAGCGCAAGCAGTGGACCGCGTCCAAGGACGAATTCACTGCCCAAGCCGGCTGGGACCTCGTAGCCGTCGCCGCCACTCACGACTCCACCATTCCCGCCGAATATTTCGAAAAGCAACTCGAGACCATCGAGAAGCGCATTCACAAAGCGCCCAACCGCGCCCGTCACGCCATGAATGGCGCGCTCATTGCCATCGGGATCCGCGACGAACAACTGCGCCGCCTGGCCCTCGCCGCCGCCGCCCGTATCGGGAAGGTGGAGGTCGATCACGGCGAGACCGGTTGTGTGACGCCTGAGCCGGCCGCCTACATCGCCAAGGCGCTCGCCCGCAAGGCGAAGCGCTCCCGGCCCCGCTGAGGTGGAACCGGGGAGAATCCATGTCCAGGAAACGTCGATTCTCATTCGCCAGTTTTGGATGCTTGACAACCACCCGTCAAAAACAGCAATCATCATGACATGTTGCGCAGAACATTCCTCGCCCAGTTTGCACTGGCGATCAAACAAGGCCAATTGGATCGCGCCGGAAAATTACTGGAAGACGCCGCGGCCGCCGGTAAGGTAGGCGCCGCCGCCGCTGCCGTGCAGCAGGGCAGCTCCATCACCAACTGGGCAGTCGGTAAAGCCAAGCCCGATACCGTCTTCCTCCTCGCCTCGATCACCAAACCCATGACCGCCACTGCCGTCATGATGCTCGCCGACGCGGGCCAGGTCCGCCTCAGCGACCCCGTCAAGAAGTACATCCCCGAGTTCCGCGCCGGCGCGCGTGAGCGAATCACCGTGCATCACCTGCTCACTCACACCTCCGGTTTGCCCGACATGCTGCCCGAAAACGAAGCGCTCCGAAAACGCCACGCCGGGCTCGATCAGTTCGTCGCCGCCACCTGCCGCACACCCCTCCTGTTCGAACCGGCAACCCAACTGAAGTATCAAAGCATGGGCATTCTGCTCGCCGCCGAAATCGTCGAACGTATCACGAAACGTCCGCTTCCCGAGTTCCTCCGCGACAGGCTCTTCACGCCGTTGGGCATGAAAACCGCGTCGCTCGGGCTAGGCGGAAGGCGCATTGCGGACCTCGCCCAATCCGAAGTCACCGGCGATGACGATTGGAATTGGAACAGCCCCTATTGGCGCAATCTCGGCTCGCCTTGGGGCGGCGCGCACGCTTCCACTTCCGACATTCTCAAGCTGCTCGGCTACTTTCTCCTGCCCGATGCGAAGATACTCAAGCCCGAGACTGCCCGCTCCATGGTCGTCAATCAGACCGGG
>JBGSME010000236.1:0-2146 GCA_041740335.1 Bryobacteraceae bacterium
ATCTACGACAAGCGAAAAGCCCCAGTGCCCGACATGGACGCCAGTGCCAACGACTACACCGCCAATTTCGCCGACTTCCTCACCGCACGCCCCAAAGACAAACCGTTCTGCTTCTGGTTCGGCTGCCATGAACCCCACCGCAGCTACAGGAAAGGATCAGGAGCGCGCGCAGGCAAGCGCGCCGCCGACGTCCAGGTGCCGCCCTTCCTCCCCAATAACGACGAGGTACGCAACGACGTCCTCGACTATTACCTCGAGATCGAACACTTTGACCGCCATCTCGGCCGCATGCTCGACATGCTCGAAAAGGCCGGCGAACTCGACAATACCCTCATCGTTGCCACCGCCGACAACGGCATGCCCTTTCCCGGCTCTAAAGCCACCATGTACGACTACGGCATCCACCTCCCGCTCGCCGTCATGTGGAAGGAACGCACCCGCGGAGGCCGTGCCTCTGACGATTTGGTCAGCTTCGCCGACTACGCGCCAACGTTTCTCGAGGCCGCCGGCATCCGTAAACCCTCCGATATGGTGGGCCGCAGCCTGCTCCCGATTCTCGGTTCCTCGAAATCCGGTGCCGTTGACCCCGCCCGCAAGCGCGTCTTCTCCGGCCGCGAGCGCCACTCCCATGCCCGCTTTGACAATCTTTCCTATCCCGCCCGCGCCATGCGCGAAGGCAACTATCTTTACATCTGGAACATGAAGCCGGACCGCTGGCCCGCCGGCGACCCCGATCTCTACGCCGACATCGACAACGGACCCACCAAGACATGGATGCAGGCCAACTCCGCCGAATTCCGCCCCTTGTTCGAACACGGCTTCGGCAAACGTCCGGAAGAGGAACTGTTCGACGTCGCCGCCGACCCCGGCTGCCTGCATAATCTCGCCGCCGAGGCTTCGCACCAACCCACGCGAAAAGCCATGCGGCGTACACTTGAAGCGTCGCTCCGCGCACAAAAGGACCCCCGCACCACCGGCAACGGCGACATATGGGAGAGTTACCCGCGCTATTCGGGCATGCGTCCACAATTGGGCGGCTTCGCCGAACAAGGTAAGTACAATCCGAAATATCAGCAGCAGCCCAAAGGAGATCGTAAGTGAAACCCGCCGTAGCCGCCATTCTTATCGTCCTCGCCACATTAGCCGCCGGAATCCCCGCCCCCGCCGAACCCGCCGCACAATGGCGCGATCTGTTCAACGGCAGGAATCTGAAAGGCTGGGTGAACGTCAACACCGATCCCGATACCTGGAGCGTAAAAAAAGGCTTGCTCGTCTGCAAGGGGACGCCAATCGGCGTAATGCGCAGCGAGAAGCAGTATGAGAACTTCATCCTTCACGTCGAATGGATGCATCTCGAACCCGGCGGCAACTCCGGCGTCTTCGTGTGGAGCGATGCCAAGCCCGGCGAGCGCAACCGCCTGCCCAACGGAGTCGAGGTGCAGATGCTCGAACTCGACTGGCCCAAACTCCATATCCGCGACGGCGTCGAGCCGCCCATCGCCTACGTTCATGGGGAGTTGTTCGGCGTCGGCGGCGTGAAGACCGCGCCCGACAACCCGCGCGGGGAACGCAGCAAGTCGATCGAGAACCGCTGCAAGCCGCGCGGCCAGTGGAACACCTACGATGTCGTCGCCGTCGACGGCACTATCAAGCTGAGCGTCAACGGCAAGTTCGTCAATGGCATCGCCAAATCCACACAGAAGAAAGGGTATCTTTGCCTCGAATCGGAAGGCGCCGAAATCCACTTCCGGAACATACGGATCCTCGAACTCCCGTCCGGAGTCACGTCGCCCGAACAAACCGCCCCGGTGATCCAGTGATCTCCCCGCGCACGGCCCTGGTCTTCAGCAAAACGCGCAAGAAGGGCACGCTGCGCCGCCCGAGTACCGCGAGTTTACTCCCCGTTTTGAGTCGCGCCTCCTCGGCCTTTGCGCTCCTGCTCGCCGCAGCTGCCTTGCACGCCCAGCCGTTCGATCTCGTGATCGCCGGTGGACGCGTCATCGATCCCGAAACCGGCCTCGACGGGGTTCGCAACATCGGGATCCGCGCCGGCGCCATCGCTGCCCTCAGTGACCGCCCGATCGACGGCGCCAAGGTCACCATCAACGCCCAAGGGCTCGTGGTGGCCCCCGGATTCATCGATCTC
>JBGSME010000237.1:0-2500 GCA_041740335.1 Bryobacteraceae bacterium
CGAAGTCCACGTACCCCGACGTGGGGGCTACCGCGCGATCTTCGCCCGAGTCAGGATCGATCTCTCGAATCGTGTTCGCCTTGGTGGCCAGATGGAGGTAGAGGATGGTCTTGCCATCGGGCGACCAGCGTGCCGGTCCAAGTGTTCCGGCTTCGGTCTTCAGCGGGAAATTTCTGCTGCCGTCCAAATGGGCAAGCCAAAGTTGGTTTGCGTCGTCGCGGTAGGCGACAGACGCCCTCTTCGGACGAGGCTGCGGATCCCGCACTCCAGCCGGATTTTCGACAACTGTCACAGCCGCTCCCCTTGCCAGCGACACCATGCGCAGCCGCGTTCCGCCTTCCACCAACAGAGCCGAAGGGCCGTCTGGAGTCACCGTCATGCCGCGGCCGGGGCTCGCGTCGGTCAGCTTGTAGACCGTACGCCCGCGGTCGGCGGACGACATCGACGTCATCGTCAGATTGGAGCCGTCAATGAAACAGGCGCTACGGTCGTTCGGCGTTAGCGTGAGTGTGGATGTGTCCAGATCCGGCGCCGGGGCCACCAGCCGGCTTTGGCGTGAGCGCATGTCCATGTTGTAGACCTGGATCGTTCCGCTGCGGTCACTGCTGTAAACCATGGTTCGGCCGCGACGGTCGAACACGCGCGCGTAGGGCCGAGGCAGAAACGAGGAGTAAGCCGGATTGGTGAGCCGTACGACCTCGAACTCGGTGGCCGAATCGGCATACCGAACGGCATCGGGCGGGGTCGTGACGGATTGTGCGCCGAGCGCTGCCGGCAGCCAGAGAAATCCCCGCCGCGTGAATGCCATCGTCTTCATGCTAGCATCGGCAGCGCCGGGATCAGCCCTTGTTCCGTGTTAACTATCAGTGGCTGCGTTGGTAGTGTTCGGCGAGGAGGTCCAGCCCGAAATCGGCATCCGGTTCCCGCCATACGGTGTGGGAATGATTGGCGTCGTTTTGGGTGTTGTCGTACTCGATCAGAAAGCCCTGCCCGGTGACGCGATAGTAGTGCGGCTTCCCTTTCTCGATGGGGCCCGCCCAGGCGAAGTAGAGGTTGTTGCCGGCCTTCTTGACGAGATCGGCGCGCGATTGTGCGATCGGATCCGGGACGTTGTGGACGTATTCGTCGATCAGGTTGTGGAGAGCCGTACGCTGGCTCGCGTTCATCTTTGAGGCCGAGAGCCCGTTGGGTTGGCCGGCCAGCGATGCCTTGCGGCTGGCCTCGGTGAGAATGTCCTTGTAGGCTTCGGCGGCCACGGTGGCTGTCTTGCGCTGGTCGGCGTTGAGAGCGGTTACCAGGGTCCGGCCGAGGTCCTCTTCTGCGCCGAGGACGCGCAGCCCGCTGCGTTCGCCGACGCGGACTTCGTGGGGATTGGCTCCAAAAAACGTCGGGGTTCCGGCGAGGTGACCTTTGTGGACGGTGAAATGAACGCTCACGTGGTGACCTTCGACACGGAAGCCCCAGGTGCCCTGGTCAGACGGTTCCCCGAAAATGCTGAAGTGATACTTGTAGGGATTGCGGCGGCCCTTGGTGTCCTTTTCGGCGATGCGCAGCACGTCTTCGAGACTCATGATCTGCGTCGCCTTGATGAAACCGGACTGGCTTAAGCCGGAGGCCAGCAACGCGGTGGCGAGATGACGCTGGTAGGGCTCCATATCGGCGAGGATCAGCCCCATGCGCGGCTTATTGAAACGCTTTGGAATATCGTCGGTGGGGATGTAGTGCCAGAATAACCGCTCGTCGCCTTCGAATGCCAGCTTTGCCTTGGCCTTCTGTTCCGAGGTCAGCGACTGGAGGAACGCATTTGCCGTCTGCGTCATCAACGAAACGGTGCTTACCTTGTGGTAGGCGAAACCAAGCAAAGCAACGCAGCTTCCAACCAGAGTGATGCGAATAGCTGTTCTTTTCATGGAACTTTCCTTGTCGAACTCGATTCTTAGAACGGCAGATCCTTCACCGGACGCTCGCCGGTGGCTGACCGTGCCAGGAAGATATAGGGATTGATCGGCGTGCCGTTCTGCCGGACCTCGTAGTGGAGGTGCGACGCCGTGGAGCGGCCCGTGGAGCCGGAGGCACCGAGAAGTTGTCCGCGCACGACTTCCTGCCCCGCCACGACATCGATGCGCGAGAGGTGGCCGTAGTAGGTCTGGAGGCCGCCGCCATGATCCACCGCGACCAGACGGCCGTAGCCGTTGGACCAATGCGCGTGGACAACCACGCCGTTGGCGGCCGCCTTTACAGGCGTTCCTTGGGGCGCGGAGAGGTCCACTCCTGGGTGGAAGGCACCCTGGCCGGAGAATGGGTCGGTCCGTTTGCCGAAGCTGCTGGTGAGCCGGCCGTAGACCGGCCACAGGCTCGGCCGGGCCGCGGGCTGCCATGACTTGCGCACACTCCGGGTGAACGTGGTGGTCTTCAGGAAGTTGTACTCCTCAACGGTCTCGTGAAATGAGGGCAGCAGCGCGCCCTCGCCGCTGATGTCGGACGGCCCTTCGAGATCGCG
>JBGSME010000238.1:0-1864 GCA_041740335.1 Bryobacteraceae bacterium
GAATACGCGAATTCGCTCGCCTAATGGCGGAGTGTTAGCTTTCTCGCCGACCCTCAGAACGATGTACTACGAAACGACGCCGGTGCCGGGATTTGGGGGGATGCCGCCGCAAGGAACGCCGCCGCCGGGCAATTTTCCGCAGTGGTTCGCCGGCTTTGCCGGGCAGGCCGGACAGATCCGGAATGTGCGGCTTGTGGAGGCCCAGCGCGATCCGGCCAGCGAAGCACAATGGGCGCAGAATGGGCTATCGGGTCCGCGGCCGGACCAGGGGAAGGCTGAGGCATGGATGATCGTACTCGAGTACGATGAGGCGGGGGGCCGACGCCGGGAAGGGGCGGGGATGACCTATTACCGGCACCCGCCGATGATCAATGAGAATATCCGCTCTTTCGCGTGGAGTGTGATACCCAACAGTTCGGTTTCCGCGCCGGTGGAACACTTTGACGCGCTGGCGCCCCAGTTGTACGCGACGGGAGCGACGATGCGCCCGACGGCGAAATGGTTTGTTCAGTCACAGGCACTACTGGCGCAACTGAGCCAGCAGCGCATTGCGAACGCGGCTGAGCTGATACGGCAGCGGGCGCGTGTGTACGATCAGATTTCGAACGAGCAGATGGCGAGTTACCGGCGGCGAATGGCGTCAGAAGACCGGAGCCAGCGGAGGGCGGTGAACGGGATTTGGGAGCGGACGGATTATCACGACGGCGAGGGGACTATCGTTGCGCTGCCGTCGCAATACAATCACGCGTATACCGACGGACAGGGTAACTATTTACTGAGTAACAATCCGAGCGAGAGCCCCGGCGTGGATTGGCGGAAGTTGGAGACGGCGAGGTAGAGGCGGGCGGCGCGGGATTGGCGGCCTCACTTGGGATATAATTCGCGTGGAGCGATTTGACCGAAAGGGAGGCCCTATGACCAAACGAGATTTTCTCGCGGCGAGTATCGGGACCGGCTTGGCATTGACGAGAGGGACCGGGGCGTTCGCGCAACAGGTGGCGGCGGTGCGCAAGGGCGGCGTTCCGAAGCGAATGGCGAAGACAACGAAGCTGTTCAAGAGTCCGGGAGGGTTCCCGAATGGGCTTGACGTAACAGCGGAAGGGTTGTGGATCGGCGAGCAGAAACTTTCGGGGGCGCAGGCGAAGAGTTACAAGATGGCTGAGCCGAAGTCGCTGGACGAGAGCGCGTGGCTGGTGGATTGGAACGGGAAGTTACTGAAGACGGTGACCACGCCGTCGCGGAACACGAGCGGGATGGCGGTGGGGGGCGGATATGTGTGGATGGTGGCGAACGCGCCGCCGGAAGGCGTGTTTCAGGTGGATATGAATTCGAAGCTGATCAGCCACCGGCAGATTCCGTTGGGGCCGGCCGACAATGGCGGCGGGACGCACGGGGCTTTCTGGCACGAAGGGAAGTTATGGATCTGCGCGCTGCGGCTGCGTGGTGTGCTTCGGGTGGATCCGAAGACGTGGCAGCCGGAATTCATGATTCCGTTCTATCAAGCGCCGGATCGCGACCGTTACCACGACATCGCCTGGGACAACGGCACGATCTGGCAGGTGGTGGCGAACAATACCAAGCGGTACAGCGAATCGCGGCCGGGATTGGTGCGATACGAGGCGGCAACGGGGAAGGTGCTGGAGACGGTGGACTTTCTGCCGAATTCGTGCGATCCGCATGGGCTTACGATGCACAACGGAAAGCTGATCGGGTGCGATGCGGGCATCCATCCGGGGTGGCCGAACTACGATAGTCCGACGGCGGGATGGATCTTCCAGATCGATCTTGTTTGACGCCGCTAGCAGCCCGTGTCTAAAGTCCCGCGGGCCGCGCGGCACGGGATCTGCGCGCGCAGGCGAGGCGC
>JBGSME010000239.1:0-4857 GCA_041740335.1 Bryobacteraceae bacterium
GGCCAGCGAGCGCAGGAAAGAAAGAAACGCGAGCAGCGGCCGCACCAGCAGCGCCAACAGATGGATCAGCGGCAGCAGCGCCACCAGCCAGCGGCCGGACGTCCGGCGGTACAAAAGCTGCGGGATGAGATGCGCCACGGCCACGGTGGCGAACCACGCGAGCACCATCGTCTCGCTCAGGATCCGCCAGAGCGGCCTTGACGGCGCGAACACGGAACCACCGGTATTCCCGCTGCGCTCAAGTGCCGCGAACGTCAGCACTCCCATCAATACGAGCAAGCCGTGTTTCACCAGGGAGAACGTGAGGGCGCCGCGTTCGGCCGGCAGCCCGATCCGCTCTTCCAGATGTTCCTTGAACCATTCGAGCGCCGGTTGCTCACGTGCCCGCAGCCGCAGCGATTCCAGATAGAGCAACTGCAGGAAACACACCGGGACCAGAACCGCCGCGACAATGCCGACGATGGCCAGTACAGCCGCACTCATTTCCGGGTCCTCTCTGTGGGAGCCGCCCTCTCGATGAGCCCAGAGGGCAAGCCGAGTATTTTTCTCCACCGGGTTTCGGCGCGCCGCATTGCACCTCGATCGCGTTCGTGATCCATGCCCATCAAGTGCAACACACCATGCAACATCAGAATGTCCAGTTCTTCGGCTTGGCTATGCCCGTAACGCGAGCCTTGCTCCCGCGCCCGATCCACCGATATTGCCATTTCACCGAGCAACCCGGCCCCGTCCGATTCGGGAAAGGAGAGCACATCGGTGGGCTCGTCCTGTTGGCGAAACGCGCGGTTCAATCGACGGAGTTCCCGGTCGTCGGTGATCATGCATACAAACGGACGGCCGGCCGTGACTTCCGATTCCAGGCGCTGGGCGAAATCCTTCAGCCGGCGGCGGTCCACGCGGGAACCGGCGCGGCGAAACAAAACGGAACTAGAGGGAGGCTCGTTCATGGGCTTAATGGGCGCTTTACTCGCGTCCCGAGGGATCCTTGGAATGCCGCTCTGCGTCGTTGGAGGGCGGCTGGGCATCGTTCCACCGCAGCGGCATCTGCGAATGCGCGCCCGGCGCCTGATACCGCTCATAGGCACGGATGATTTTCTGGACCAAGTTGTGCCGTACTACGTCGCTTTCGTTGAAATACGCGAAGCGAATCTCATCGATCCCGCGCAGCACCTCAATGGCATCGAGCAGCCCGCTGCGCCGCCCGGCCGGCAAATCCGTCTGCGTCACGTCGCCGGTCACCACCATCTTCGAGTTGAATCCGGTGCGGGTGAGCACCATCTTCATTTGTTCCTGCGTCGCGTTCTGCGCTTCGTCGAAGATGATGAAGCTGTCGTTCAGTGTCCGCCCGCGCATGAAAGCGATCGGCGCCACCTCAATGGTGTTCCGCTCCAGGTACCGTTCCACCCGATCGGGATCGAGCATCTCGAAGAGCGCGTCGTAGAGGGGCCGAAGATAAGGGTCCACTTTTTCCTGCAACGTTCCGGGCAGGAACCCGAGCTTTTCACCGGCTTCGAGGGCAGGACGGGTCAGGATGATCCGCGACACACGCTTACTGAGCAGCGTTGCCACCGCCATCGCCACGGCCAGGTACGTCTTACCAGTGCCAGCCGGGCCGATACCAAACACCAGATCGTGCCGCTCAATCATATCGAGGTACACTCGCTGATTCAGCGATTTCGGAGTAACTACCTTTTTGCCGAAGCTGCGTTGACGTCCGCTTTCGACCAAGCCGCGGAGGGTAAGCGCCGGATCGCCGGTGACCACGCGAAGGTGATCGTGGAGTGTCCCGTTGAAGGTGTGCCCTTCGGCGACCAGCGCGGCATAGTCTTCGAGTATGCTCTCGGCCCGCTCCACCGCGGACTCCTCGCCTTCGATCTCCAGCGAATCGGCCAGCAGCCGCGTGCGGACGTTCAGGTTCTCTTCCAGAAGGCGGATGTTTTCGTCGCGGGTACCGAACAGAGATTCTATCCCACGGCTGATGCGAACGCTGAGCTTCATTTGCGTGAAGTCATCGATGGGGATCCGGGTGAATTTTGGAGGGAGGGTGCGCAGTGCGCCCTGTGCGCGAACAACAACATCTACGGGGGAGTATACCAGAGCAAGACGCGCCGGAACGGAACCTCGCCATCGTTACTTTACTCCAACTGTTTGCGGAACTCGAAAAACATTGCCTTCAACTGCTCCACTTCGATCTCCAGTTGGGCAACCCGTTCGGCCAGCCCCTCGCGGACCGGCGACGCCGCGGCAGCCACCGGCGCTTCCGGCGACGGCTCTCCCGCGAACAGATGCATCCATCGCGGCTCACGCATGCCCGCCTGCCTGGGAAGCAGCACCGCCATGCCGCGCTCGTCCAAATGCCGCAGCACGGTTTCGACGGCGTCGAGATCATCGAACTTGTAGAGCGATTCGGCCCGCGTCCGGATTTCGTTCACCGTCTGCGCACCGCGCAGCAACAGCACGCAGACAACGGCCATCTCGCGATTGTTGAGGTTAAGCGTCTCTGAGGCCCGATGGCCAAACTTCGAAACTCGGCCGCCAGTGTGAATCGTCGACAGCATGCGGTGCCGCAAAACATCCAGCGTGGAGGAGACGGTATCTTCGTCGTATCGGACAATCGGGTCGCGGTTTGTCTTCTGGTTGCAGGCGTTGACCGCTGCATTCAGCGAGAGCGGATAGTAATCCGGCGTCGCCATGTCCTTTTCGATCAACACGCCAAGAACACGGCACTCTTCGGGGGAAAGAATCAGGTCCACGATATATCCGATATTAACGCGAACCGCCGCGCTTCCGGCCCTTACCCGGCTTGCCTTGCTTGTTGGCGGCCGGCGCTACCAGAGAGAACTCCAGACGGCGGTCGCCCCCACCTACCCGATCCAGCCGGACCTTAACCGCGTCGCCGATCGAATACTGCTTGCCGGTCCGGTCGCCCACGATCCGCCGGGAAGATTCGTGATAGCCGAACCGGTCGCCTGAAATCGAGGCCGCGGATACGAAGCCTTCCACGAACATCTCGCTGAGTTCCACAAAAAATCCGTACTTCGACGTATTCACGATCAGCCCGGTGAATTCGTCGCCGACGTGATCCACCATGAACTTCACCTTCTTCCACTCCACCAGATCGCGTTCCGCGTCCGCGGACCGGCGCTCGGCTTGCGACGATGTATCGGCGAAAGCGGTAAGTTCCACTTCGGTGTAGGGGGCGTCCTGATCCGCGAGCATCGCCGACAACACGCGGTGGACCAACAGATCCGGATACCGCCGGATCGGCGAAGTGAAGTGCGTGTAGCACTCCGACGCCAATGCGAAGTGCCCTTCGTTTTCCGCCGAATAGCGGGCCTGTTTCAGCGAGCGGAGCATCAGATAGCTGAGGATGCGCTCAAACGGAGTACCTTCGATTTCGCGGATCAGCTTCTGATACTGGCGCGCCGTGATCTTGAAATTCTCGTCAGGCACAACGATGTCCCTGCCCGTTTTGCGTCCGTCGCGATGCCGCGTGGTGGTGCGAAACTTCTGCGCGCGGACCGGCACGCCGAGCGAGGCGCCAAACTGCGACGCAATGTGTTCGAACTCGATCACCTTCTTGGGGTCCGGCGTCTCGTGGATGCGGTACACGAAGGGCCACGAGGAGCAATGCGCCGCCACTGCTTCATTCGCCGCCAGCATGAACTCTTCAATGATGCGGTGGGCCATGTAACGCTCGCTGCGCTTGATCGAAATCATCTCGCCGAATTCGTCGAATTCGATCAACGGCTCCGGCAAGTCAAAATCGATCGCGCCTCGGCGCCCGCGCCGCCGGTTCAACAGCAGCGCCAGTTCCTCCATCAGTTGAAATCGCGACGGCGTCTTGGCGTCCAGCGTCTGCTGCACCTGGGTATAGGTACAGCGCGCCGCCGAACGGATCACGCCGCGCGCGAAGCGCTGCCCGGTCACGTCGCCGCGATGATCGATGGTGAGAATCGCCGAGAGGACGAGACGGTCGACATTTGGCTTCAACGAACAGATTTCGGTGGAGAGTTCAAGCGGGAGCATCGGCACGGCGCGGTCAGGGAAGTAGACGCTGGTGCCGCGCATGGCGGCCTCGCGGTCAATCGGCGTGCCCGGTTTCACATAGTGGCTAACGTCGGCGATATGCACCTGCAATTCGAATCGCCCGTCGTCGAGGCGGGTTACAAGGACGGCATCGTCGAAGTCGCGCGCCGTCTCGCCGTCAATGGTAACGATATCCAGGGCGCGAAAATCTTCGCGGCGCGCGAACTCGGCTTCTGGAATCGCCGCCGGTACGGCTTTGGCGTGATCGAGCACATCGGGGGGAAAGCGGTGCGGGATGCGATGCTTCCGGATGATGATCTCGACGTCGACGCCGAAATCATCGGGATGCCCGAGGATCTCCACGATCCGTCCCACGGCGTCTTTCCCCGCTTCGGGAAATTCGATAATCTCGGCGGTGACGATCATGCCGTCGAGATCTTCCGGCACGGAAACGCTCGCTGCCGATGGCCCGATGCGGTCCACGGGTTTGTCCTTCGGCAGCGCCAGCGCCGTTGGGATTTCGATCCATTGCTGTAGCCGCTCTTCGTGCGGCTTCACGTAGAAACCCTTTCGACGCACACGGAATTCGCCCACGACGGTGGTGTGGGCGCGATCGAGGATCTTCACGATGTCGCCCTCGGCGCGCCCGTCTCGCGGAGAGAAGCGCACGATGCGCGCGGCGACACGATCGCCGTGCATCGCCTTGGCCGCGGCATCTGGGGGAAGGAAAATGTCGCCTTCCACGCCCTCAATCGGCGAGTCCGGGATGACGAATCCGAACCCGTCTCGATGCACCGACAGCCGTCCCGTGATCAGGTTGGCGCCGCC
>JBGSME010000240.1:0-3202 GCA_041740335.1 Bryobacteraceae bacterium
CGCTGCCGGGCGCAAATCCCCGCGCGGTGTGGCGGTGGGAACTGGGTGAGTCCGGACGAGACGGGAACACCACCGTTCCGGAGAAAGTCACTGTCGTTTCGATCACGCTGCTCGGGAAGTATCGCGCCGACGCGACGATCAATAAAGAAAATTTGCTGCAGAGGATCCACACATGGGTCCCCGATCCGGTTCTCGGCGACGCAAACTACGAGCATGAGTTTACGAACGCCACCTACATCGACGCCGGCAACGGGATCCGCTTCCCAACCGTTTGGCATCACCACGAAGGCTGGGACGACAACTTTGGAGGGTTGAACATCACCGCGGGCCACAACGCGTTCGGCGGACCGGTCACCGAAATCCGGGCGAATGCCTGCGCCGAACCGCCGGCGGTTCCGGAAGCAATCCGCGCGGCGTCATTTCCGGTGCGAGTGGAATCGAGCAAGGTGGCCGAGGGGGTCTACATGCTTGGCGGGGCGTCCCACAACAGCGTGGCCGTGGAGTTCAAAGACTACGTCGCGGTGGTGGAGGCCCCGCTCGACGAGGCAAGGAACCTCGCTGTCATCGAAGAGATTGTGCGTTTGATCCCAAACAAGCCCATCCGTTTTCTGATCAACACGCATCAGCACTTCGACCATATCGGCGGGCTCCGCACCTATATGCATATTGGCGCGACGATCATTACGCATGTGAAGAATTATGACTTTCTGCATCGCGACGTGCTGAACTATGTGCCGCGCACTTTGGTTCCGGACATGCTGGCGCTTTGGCCGCCTACCGAGGTGGCGGAGGGATATCAATGGGAGACCGTGCGTGAGAACTACGTTCTGAGCGACGGCGCGCGCAACATGCACATGACTTACGTGCAGCCGCTTGAACATGCTGAGGGCATGCTGATGGCGTATCTGCCGAAGGAGAAGATTGCCATCGAGGCCGATCTGTTCGATTCGCCGGCTACGGGCAAGCCCACCGCCGCCAATCGGACATTTTTGAACCACGTGCGCCGGCTCGGGCTCGACGTGGAATGGATACTTCCCATCCATGGCCGGCCGGCGAGGTGGAACGACTTCGTACGATTCGCGGCACAATAGGGGCATGCGCCGAATCGCGGTTCTTACTTTTGTGGCTATGGGTGTGCTGGCCGGGGCCGACTGGCCGGACTGGCGCGGCCCGAATCGGGACGGCGTTTCCGCCGAGACGGGGCTAGCGAAGCAGTGGCCCAAAGAAGGCCCGAAACTGCTTTGGCGCATAGCGTCGGCGGGTGAAGGCTACGGGGCGCCGGCCGCCGCGGGAGGGCGCTTATACCTGATCGCCAACGAAGGATTGGAGAACGAATACGTTCGCGCGTTTTCGGTTGAAGACGGCAAGCTGCTTTGGTCCACGCGGCTCAGCGGCGTGGGTAATCCGGATCAGGCGCCATCGTATCCGGCCGCGCGGGCGACGCCTGTGCTCGACGGCGGGCTGCTCTATGCGTATAGTTCCGATGGCGTGCTGGCGTGTCTCGATCCGGCGTCAGGCAAAACACGGTGGCAGAAAAATGTTCGCAAGGAATTTGGCGGTGCGCCTGGTAAGTGGGCGTATTCGGAATCGCCGCTGATCGATGGCGATGTCGTGATCATCACGCCTGGCGGCGCTGAGGCGACAATGCTCGCGCTCAACAAGAAGACCGGCGCGGTGATCTGGAAGATGGCGATACCCGGGGGCGAAGAGGCCGGCTATGCTTCCGCGATCCGTGTGGAAGGCGGCGGGCGCAAGCAGTACGTTCAGTTTCTGGCGAAGGGAACCGTGGGCGTGGATGCGGCGACGGGCAGGCTGCTGTGGCGCTATGACCAGACAAGTAAGGGGCCGGCCAATATCCCCACGCCGCTAGCGCACGGCGACTATGTCTACAGTACGGCGCGCAGTCTGACGGCGGGGGCGCTGGTAAAGCTAAGCTCGGCGGGAGACGGTGTGGCAGCCGAGCAGGTTTACTTCGAGCGCGGATTGCCGAGCGCGATCGGCGGTGTGGTGCGCTCTGGTGATTTTCTGTACGGGACGACGGGGGAAGGGCTGGTTGCGGCCGAATTCGCCACCGGCAAGATCCGGTGGAAGAACGAAAGTGTCGGGGCCGCTTCGGTGCTGATTGCCGATGGGCATCTATACGTGCATGGGGAAGACGGCGATGTCGCGCTTGTGGAAGCCACTCCGGACGAATATCGGGAGAAGGGCCGGTTCACTCCGCCCGGGGCGCCGGCGCATCCGCGTGGGGCGCGGGAGAAGGCTTGGGCTTACCCGGTGGTGGCCAACGGGCGGCTCTATGTCCGGGACCACGGCGTGGTTTGGTGTTACGACGTCCGGGCGCGGTAGGTGGGAAGAGCCGACTGCGCCGCTCACAGCTTCAACAACGCCCGCAACCGTTTGGTTTGCACACGGCTCACCGGGATCTCGGTCTGCTTCTTGTCATCCATCCGCAGTTGGAACGACGACTTGAACCACGGGATTACTTCCCGGATCCGATTGATATTCACCAGGTACGACCGGTGCACGCGCCAGAAGACGTCGGAATCGAGATTGGACTGCAATTCCTCAATCGTGCGGTAGTTGGAAACGCCTTCCATTCCGCTCGCCACCACGGTGATGAGCCCGTCGTCGATGGTCGCGTAGACGATATCGTGCGTGTCGACGACGAAGTTGCGTCCCTGGGCGCGAATGAGGACCTTGTTCCGCTGCAGGGCTGGTTTCCCTCCAGCCGGCTCAGCCGCGGCGGCCTTGGCGGCCCGTTCCACAATCCAGTTGTTGGCGCGTTGGATGGTGAGTTCGAGCCGATCTTTCTCCACCGGCTTCAGGATGTAGTCGAGCGCTTCGAGCTGAAAGGCCTCCACGGCATACTGGTCGTAGGCGGTGGCCAGGACAAAGTAAGGCAGGTGCCCGTTCTGATCGCGGATGTGCCGGATTACTCCCATGCCGTCCATGCCGGGCATCTGAACGTCGAGGAACACCAGATCCGGTTCGGCATCTTCGATCAGCTTGACGGCGTCGACTCCATTGGAGGCCGTCCCGATGATATCTATCTCCGGGAAATCCTTGAGCAGGTACGTGATTTCGTCCAGGGCTAACCGCTCGTCGTCGGCCAGGACTGTGGGGATCGGTACCCCACCGCGCTGCTGCATGATGATAGGATAGCATCTGGCATCGAGCCCCACTCAATCCCCCAAACCCTCTA
>JBGSME010000241.1:0-2425 GCA_041740335.1 Bryobacteraceae bacterium
ACGGCGAATTCGTGTGCGGCGTCCGCTATCGGGCGTGGCAGCCGCCGCGCTGTCTACACCCGACCATCCCTGTGCATACGCCGCTCGTTTTTGACCTATTCGACCGGTATTCCGGCCGCGCGCTGGGTGGCTGCACGTACCGCGTCTCGCATCCCGGCGGCCGCAACTATGACACCTTTCCCGTGAACGCCAATGAAGCCGAGGCCCGGCGCATGACACGTTTCGAAGGTATTGGCCACACGCCGGGGCCGATGGTTGTGGCCGCCACCCACCCCGATCCGGAGTTCCCCACCACGCTGGATCTTCGGAAGGTGCGCCCGGCCTAGCCGCAGGACTGTTCACTGAGAGTTGGGCGGGGCGGGCGGGATGCGGCTTCGAGGGTCCAGGAAATATGGGGGACGGTCCCGCGCGGCGCGGGCTGGTCGGTTGCTGATTGGGCTTTCGTGGCCGCGTCGGACAGTCCCCATATTTCCACGCGGATGTTTGGCAGGTGCGCCCGGCCTCGCCGCAGGACTGTTCACTGAGAGTTGGGCGGGGCGGGCGGGATGCGGCTTCGAGGGTCCAGGAAATATGGGGGACGGTCCCGCGCGGCGCGGGCTGGTTGGTTGCTGATTGGGCTTTCGTGGCCGCGCCGGACAGTCCCATATTTCGACGCTTTTTGACCGGCGTCGAACAGCGCGAATAGCTATCGCGATGGGCATTCGGTCTTGACATTCCTTTACAGACGATCCGGTGAGGGGCGTACCTGTTGTATAGGGATCCCGCGTCCGAGTATCCAGATGTCCACGTTGACGATCCAGGCGCCGTCCGGAACAACCGACTATTCCAGCTATGTGAATCCGCAATGGGTGCGCCTGCTCAATCTGCTGCGCATGAATGTCCGCTACGGGCGCTGTTCTGGAACGGAGCTGTTTACCGAAGACGGGCGGGTGATTCTCGATTTCCTTTCCGGCTATTGTGTCCACAACACCGGCCACAATCATCCGGCGATTATCGAGGCAATCAAGGAGGAGCTTGACCGGCAGGGGCCGGCGATGCTGCAAAGCCATGTCCCGGATCTGGCCGGCGAACTGGCCCATCGTCTCTGTACACTGGCCGGCGGCGGTATGGAGAAGGTTTTCTTTGCCTGCTCAGGCAGCGAAGGAGTGGAATCGGCCATCAAGTTCGCCCGCAAGCACACCGCGCGCACCGGTTTGCTTCATGCCGGCGGCGCTTTCCACGGCCTTACCTGCGGCGCCTTGTCGTTGATGGGAGACAACTTCTGGAAAGACAAATTCGGCCCGATGCTTCCGGACACAGCGAGCGTGCCTTTCAACGACCTCGCGGCGCTCGCGGAGCGGTTGGCCACGCGCCGGTATTGCGCCTTATTTCTTGAACCGGTTCAGTCGGAAGCCGGAATGCGAATACCGGACGCGGGATACCTCACCGGGGCCGCGGAACTGTGCCGGCGCCATGGGACGCTCCTGGTGTTGGACGAGGTCCAAACCGGCCTTTATCGCACGGGCAGATTTCTTGCTGCCCACCACTTCGGTGTCGAACCCGACATGGTCATACTGGCGAAGGCTCTGAGCGGAGGGCTGGTGCCGGTGAGCGCGGTCCTGATGACGAGCGCTATTTACAACTCCGTCTACGACTCTCTCAAACGCTCGATCGTCCACACGTCAACGTTCAGCGAGAATGCCATCGCCATGCGCACGGGGCTCGCGACGCTGGACGTTCTGGACAGCGAACACCTCGGCGACCGCGCCTTGCGGCTCGGCGATCACCTGCGCGGGCGGTTGCGGGAAGCGCTCAGCCGGTACGAGATGGTGAAGGATGTGCGTGGGCTCGGCATGCTTTCCGGCATCGAATTCCAAGCGCCGTCGAGAGTGGCTCTTCGCCTTCCGTTCGAGACCTTCCGCCACATTCATGCCGGCATGTTCGGACAAGTGATCGTGATGCGGCTATTTCGGGACTGGAACATCCTGAGCCAGATTTGCGGCAACAACTTCATGGTGCTCAAGGTGGCCCCGCCGCTGGTTACCACCGAAGAGCAACTGGACCGGTTTGTCGAAGCCATCACGGCCGTTGTCGACCTGATGCACTCCAGTCCGTCGTTCTGGACCGAGGCGATCGGCCTCGCAAAACGGGCCACCAACATGTAGGCGAGGGTAAACGTCATGTCGCCAGCGGTTCTCATTCTCTTCTCCTTCTCACTCGGCAACACCGCGGTTGACCAGGCGTTCCGGTCCATGTATAACCTTGACTTCGCCCGGGCGCACCAGATCCTGAGCGACTACGAAACCGCGCATCCTGACGACCCGATGGGCTCTGTCGCCGACGCCGCGGCCTATCTGTTTGCCGAATTCGACCGGCTCGCAATCCTGGAATCGGAGTTCCTCACCCGCAACGACGGCGTCCCTCACCTTCCGCGCACCCTGGAACC
>JBGSME010000242.1:0-3521 GCA_041740335.1 Bryobacteraceae bacterium
TCGAGACCGGCATGCCGATGGAACTATGGAGAAGGCTGTGCGGCAACGAGGTGACGCTGGCAGCGGGCCTCGAACTTCTTCTGCGGCCCTATCGCGCCTATCGTCCGCTTGGGTACAACACGCTCGAAACGGTTCGGGGCGCCGCCGCTTCCCTTCTCTCGCGCGGCGCCGATCGCATCTACCTGTTCAACTATATGGACTCGCAAACGGCGATGCCCGATCTGGAAAACTATCCCGCATTGCTCGGCGAGTGCGGGCGGCTCGACACGCTGGCCGGCAAGCCGCGCCGTCATGTGGTGACCTATTCGGACACCCACGCTCCCGGGGAACCGGCGGCCGCGCAACTGCCGAAACGGTTGGAGCCGGGGCAGTGGACATCATTCCGGCTGCACGCCGGCCCGCCGCTCAGCCAGTCAAGGATCCGAATGGAAATCGAAAATGGAGACATCGCCGAACTCCGGTGCAATGGGACCTTGTGCAGCGCGTCCGGCCGTGAGGATCGGTTCCGTATCTGGACCGCGCCGCCGCGTACAGGCGGTCCGGTGGTGATCGATCTGAAGGCATCGGCCAAATGCGCCATTCACTGGGTGGAATTGGCGGGAACCTGACCGGCTCCGTCGAGGGCCGGGTCGAAGCGATTGCCCTACACTGAAAGCATGGTTCGCCCATCGCCAGCCGTCGCGCTTCTGCTCGCCAGCGGATTCGCAGCGCCTGCCGCCGATCTCGACCCGGTCCTCGAACGGGTCTCAGAGGAAGCGGAAGCCTTCGGGGTGAGCGCGCAGCGCATGGTGGCAACGGAAATACTCCGGCATCACGGCCTCAAATCCCCACCGCGTTTTCGTCCGCGAGTGGGCGCGGCCGCGCTCGGCCCGATCAAGGTGCCGATGGTCACCCGCGAGATCGTCTCCGAATTCGGGTATGCCGCCATGCGGGATTCCCCAAGGGATCTCCGCGAGTTCCGAAAGATCATCCAGGTGGACGGCAAGGCCGTGAAGAACGCCTCTCGGGCACGTCTGGAACTGGCCTCCAACATGACGTCGGACGACGACCGTCGGCGAAAGAAGATGCTGCAGGACTTCGAGCATCTCGGTATGGTGGGCGCGGCAACCGACTTCTCGCAAATTATCCTGCTGTTCCGCCGGGAGAATCTGTCGCGCTACGAATTTCGATATTCCGCGCGGAATCGGATCGGCGACGACCCGGTTTCGGTCCTGGTATTCCGGCAGAAGCCATCGGGCGACGGAGCGCGGGTGTTCCACGACAAGGAGATGGAGGTGGTCCCGCTGGAAGGCGAGATCTGGGTTCGGGATTCCGACTCCAGGCCCCTGCGCATCGTCACCCGGGCAGTGACGAAAGAGTATGGGCTTCCGGTTCTGCATGCCGCCGAAACCGAATACAAACTGACGCGAACGGGCACCCTGGCCCCGGCATCGGTGCGATACACGCGCACGCAAGGGGAGGACGTGACAGTGGAAAACATCGCCACCTACACGGCCATTCAGGTCTTTAGCGTGGATACAGAAATCAAGTTCACGCCCGAAGAAGAATCTCCACCGCCCCCCGGACCCCAATGAGTATGATTGTCTACCTTCACGGATTCGCATCGGGACCATCGTCCACCAAGGGACGCTACTTCGCCGGCCGCTTCGCCGAACACGGGATCGAACTTGTGCAGCCGGATCTGGTTCCGGATTTCGAATCGATCACGCTGTCGGCACAACTGGAGGTGATCGATACCGTGGTCGCGGGGAGCACAGTGCGGTGTCTGATCGGATCGAGCATGGGCGGATATCTGGCGGCCCTTTACGCGGCCACGCACCCCAGCGTGGAGCGCGTGCTCTGCCTGGCGCCGGCGTTCGACTTCGCAGCCCGTTGGGCAGCACGGATCGGCCCGGACGCGATGGCCAAGTGGCGTGATTCGGGACGCCTTCCGGTATTCCACTATGGTCTGGGACGGACCGCGGATGTAGGCTACGGGCTCTACACGGACTCGCTGCAATTCGATGCTTACCCGGCCGTGGCGCAGCCGGTGCTGGTTGCCCACGGGGTTCACGATGACGTGGTGCCGGTTGAGTTGTCGCGGGAGTTTGTGCGGCGCGCACCGCACGCCGGCCTCCGAGAATTCGACTCCGACCATCAACTGATCAACGTCTTGCCGGAACTCTGGGACACAACGTGGGAATTCGTCTCGCGCTAATCGCCGTTGCCGCGACGGCGATCGCCGCGTAGGGTCCAACCGCGCCTGCCGAAACCGCGAATGCCCCGGCGACCATCGCCACGGTAACCATCACGCCTTCGATCACCGGGAAGACAGCCGCCTGCTCGTGGGCTCGTATCGAAGCACCGGCAACCCGCGCGGGACGGCATTTGCAGTTGGAAGCCCCCGGTGCCGAGCGGGTTTGGCTGAATGGAGTGCTGCTACAGGCAGCAGGTGAGCCCGGCGGATATGACATCGCGTGGAGCGTGCGGCGGCGGAACGTTGTGGTTCGCCGGCCCCCGGGTCCGTTGGAAGTCCGAATCACTCCGCGGGTCTTCGTGGGCCGGATCGAAACACAGGCAAACCCGCGCCGGATGCGGGTGTGGATCACCAATACGCTTGAGAACACGTCCAACGTCTTCGTGTCACTGCGAACCGGCGATGCCGCCGTGGCGAAAACTCTGGTGGAAGTCAGCGCCACGGTGCCGCCCGGAGTTACCCAAATGGTGGACCTTGCCGTGCCCGAATTTCAGCTTGGCGAGCCGCTTTGGGCCGTGCTTGACAAGGAAGAAGAGGCGATGGAAGGGGCCTATCGCCATCAGGTCGGCGTGCCCGGACCTATACCTTGGTAATGGCCCCATTGTTAACTTTTCCCGTTATCGGGAGACCTATCTCCTTACAACTGATTGTGCTACACTTTTCGGTAGATTGACCTGACGAGACTTCTTCCAGATCCTGCAACCTTTCGATGACCCTGTGCGTCGATAGCAGTGAGGATGAAGGTAGATGAGCACGACGACGGCGGAGCGGGCAGCTGTGGACATAGCGAACGGACAACCCGACATTAACGATCCAGACCTGCACTTGCAGCGTCTGTTGGCCAAGGACATGACCCAGCCTTGGTTCACGACGATTTACCACGATTTCCGCGAGTTCCTTTTCCCTCCCAAACTCCCACCTCTCGAGTTGACCTCGAAGCCGGTGGCGGTGAAGGACATCTGGGGCTTTTACGAAGGCAACAAGGGACGCGCAAGGCTCACCTCGGCCGCGATTCATATCGGAGTGGTACTACTGGTTCTGTTCCTCGGCACCAATAAACACGTGCAGATGGCCGTCCGCGATACGGCCACCATATTTATTCCGGATATCGACGCCTATATTCCGCAAGCGAAGCCCAAAGCGCAAGCCATGGGCGGCGGCGGTGGCGGTGGCGATCGTTCTCCGATCCCAGCGGCTAAGGGTCAATTGCCGAAGCCCGCGCCGAAGCAATTCGTTCCTCCCGCGCAGGTGATCAACAATCCCGAACCCAAACTGGCAATGACGC
>JBGSME010000243.1:0-2058 GCA_041740335.1 Bryobacteraceae bacterium
ACCAACGCCCTGCCCACCATGGCGCCCTGGGGCGGGCTAGACAAAATCGTCGGTATCAACCCCCTCGCCGTCGCCATCCCCGCCGGAGCCGAATCACCCGTCATTCTCGATTGCGCCTTCAGCTACTCCTCGCACGGCAAGATCCGCGTCTTCGAACAGATGAACCAGCCGATTCCCGCCACTTGGGCTTTCGACAGTGAAGGCAGACCCACCACCGACGCCGCCCAAGCCCTCGACGGTCTGCTCCAGCCTATCGGAGAGTACAAGGGCGTTGGTCTCGCCATCGTCTTCGGTCTGCTCTCCACGGCGCTCTCGGGAGCAAGCTACGGCTCCGATCTCGGTAACATGGTGGATGGCCCGCAACCCGGCGCCGATGGACAGTTCCTCATGGCAATCGATATCGAAGCGTTCATCCGCCTCGAAACATTCACGGCATCCATCGATCGCGCCGTCCGCCAGATTCGCGAAAGCCGCCCCGCGCCCGGTGGACAATCCGTCTTTGCTCCCGGCGGCCTCGAAGCCTCCATCGAAGCCCGCTATCGCGCCGAAGGCATCCCTCTCAACGAAGCCGCCATCGCCGGCATCAACACCGCCGCTGCCCGCCTTGGTGTCCCCGGTCTTTAACCATGCGCATCGGCCTGCTTTCCGATACCCATGGTTTCCTCGACGACGCCGTATTTCAGTACTTCGCCGAATGCGACGAGATCTGGCATGCCGGCGACTTCGGCCCCGTCGCCCTCCTCGATCGTCTCCGCGCCTTCAAACCCCTCCGCGGCGTCTTCGGCAACATCGATGGCGCTGAAGTCCGAGGCTCCGTCCCGCGAGACCTCGCCTGGAACTGCGAAGGCCTTCGCGTTTATATGACTCACATCGGCGGCTATCCCGGCGCATACGATAAGCGTGCCCGCGCCCAAATCCTCCAGCGCCGCCCCGGCTTGTTCCTCTGTGGCCACTCCCATATCCTCAAAGTCATGCGCGATCCCGCCCTGAGCTTGATCCATTTGAACCCCGGCGCTTGCGGCCATCAAGGCTGGCACACCATGCGCACCCTCCTCCGCTTCACCGTTGAAAACGCAAAGCTCAGCGCCATGGAAGCCATCGAACTCGGCCCCCGCGGACGAAACCAGTCCACGGGCTTGCCGAACGGTTAGCGCCAATGGTATCTTAATCATTTGGGCAGCCGCCCAAGGAGTTTCCCTTTTATGGCTCAACAATGTGAAGTCTGCGGCAAGAAGCCTGTGTTCGGAAACCGCGTGAGCCATGCTCACAACGTGACCAAGCGCCGCTGGAATCCCAATCTCCAGCGTGTCCGCGCCGTTTTGAACGGCGCCGCCAAACGGATTCGCGTCTGCACATCGTGCATTCGCGACGGCAAAGTCCAGAAGCCCGCCTAATTCTCGCGCACGCCTGCGATCGCCACCTCGACGTCGATCCCCTGGCGGATGCTCTGCGTCACGGTACAAAAATCCTCGAAAAGTTCGAGGCACCGTGCGGCTTGCTCTCGCACCTCTGCGGGAATCCGTGGGTCGATCTCCACCCGAACCTTCCCGATCCGCAAACGCCCCTTCTCGTTTCGGACCACCTCCACGTGTACCGTCGTCTCCATTCGTCCAATCTCCACACGCGCCTTCTTCGCGCAAAACAGTAGACTCGCCGAAAGGCAGTTGCCGATCGCCGCAGCCAATATCCGCGACGCATTCGGCGCCTTGTCCTGCCCCAACGGCGCAGGCTCGTCGAGGATCAGCTTCGCATGGTGGGCCTTGTCGAACTCCACGTGAAACTCGTAGTCGTGGACCTGATGAATCTCGATCGTAAATTCGTGGACGATATCGCTCATGTTCTTTTACTCTGGATCAGATGACGCCTCTTCACGTTACCGTATTCGGCGCTGGTGCTTTCGGCGGCTGGACCGCGCTCCACCTCCTCCGCGCCGGCGCCCGTGTCACCCTGGTTGACGCCTGGGGCCCCGGAAACTCCCGCGCTTCCTCCGGCGGCGAGTCCCGCGTCATCCGCGGATCCTATGGGCCGAATTCAGTCTACACCGAAATGGTGGCCCGC
>JBGSME010000244.1:0-3859 GCA_041740335.1 Bryobacteraceae bacterium
GAGTTCAGCGGAGGCGAGTCCGGCAGCCACGGGTGCGCCGGAGGCAGCGCCGGAACTGGACCGAATGCCAGGCATTCCGGCGGACCGGTCAGGGCGGGTTTTCACGGATTTTGACGATCCGACACCGTTGGTGCAGGCGGAACTGGCGAAGATGGGGATTGATCCATCGGTGATCCGGTTCGAGCGTTGGGACTGGGACGAGACTACGGTGGGTGGGCGGATCACGAACCACCTTTTACGGGCTTACGTTCCAGGAGGCGGGTTCGAGGATTATTCGATTGAGTGGACGCTGCGGTCCCCACGGATCACCGCGAACGATATCGGGATGCGGATGGGTTGGCCGGCGCCGCCGATGTATGTGAACGTGTAGGCGGCAATTTCTAGAAACCGCCAGCGATGGCACCGAGAACAATGAGCGGCTCGACGCCGGAGAGGACGGGTTCGGGAAGGGGCACGCCGGGAGGGTCATGCGATAGATCTCGTTCGCAGGCGAAGAAGCGAAGGAACGGGCGCCGCTGAAGGGTGACGTGATCGCGAATGGTGCCCCGGAGCATGGGGTAGCGAGACTCCAGGGCATCAAGCACGGATTCGACGGTTACGGGAGCGGCAACGTCGAGGGTGACCTCGGTCCCGGTGCCTGCGAGAGTTCGCAGATGGGCCGGGAGGAGCACGCGGATCATGGGAGCGTCTGGACCTCCACCGACAGGACGGCGGGGAGGTCGCGAAAGATGGGTGCCCAAGTGTCGCCGGAGTCCGGGGAGGCGTAGACTTGGCCACCGGTGGTACCGAAGTAGATGCCGCAGGAGTCGAGCGAGTCGACGGCCATGGCGTCGCGGAGGATGTTGACGTAGCAATCCTGTTGGGGGAGACCGTTCGAGAGGGGCTCCCAGTCGTTACCGCCGGTGGTGGAGCGGAAGACGCGGAGTTTGCCTTCGGGCGGAAAGTGCTCAGAATCGCTTTTGATGGGGACCACGTAGATGGTGTCGGGGTGGTGTGCGTGAACGTCGATGACGAAGCCGAAGTCGGTGGGCAGATTTCCGCTGATCTCATGCCAATGGGCGCCGGCGTCGTCGCTACGCATCACGTCCCAATGTTTCTGCATGAACAGGACGTTGGGACGACTGGGATGGAGGGCAAGGCGGTGCACGCAGTGGCCGACCTCGGCGTCGGGATCGGGAATGTGTTGGGACCGGAGCCCTTGATTGATGGGACGCCAGGTTGTGCCGGCATCGTCGGACCGGAAGGCTCCAGCGGCGGAGATGGCGATGTAGATGCGAGCGGGGTCAGAGGGGTCGAGGAGGATGGTGTGAAGGCACATGCCGCCGGCACCGGGCGCCCAATTTGGACCGGAGCCGTGAGCGCGAAGTCCGGCAAGTTCGAGCCAATTCTGGCCACCGTCGGTGGAACGGAACAGGGCGGCGTCCTCGACGCCGGCGAGAACGGTGTCGGGGTCAGTGAGCGAGGGCTCGAGATGCCAGACGCGTTTGAATTCCCAGGGGTGGGGTGTGCCGTCGTACCACTGGTGGGTGCCGGGGACGCCTTCATAGGCGAACTTGTTACCGACGGGTTCCCAGGTGATGCCGCCGTCGCTCGAGCGTTGAATCAACTGTCCGAACCAGGAGTTGGATTGAGAGGCGTAGAGGCGGTTCGGATCGGCTGGGGAACCCTTCATGTGGTAGATTTCCCAGCCGGCGAAATGGGGTCCGCTGACGTTCCAGGACTGGCGACTGCCGTCCGATGTGAGGATGAATGCACCCTTGCGGGTTCCGACAAGAACTCTCACCTTGCTCAATGTGTTTCTCCTTTCCGAGAAGAATCGATGACGCGGTTTAGTAGAAAAGATACTTCTGCCAGCGATCCTCGCCGCGGGCGAGGAGCCGCATCAAATGCCGGCTGGTATGCATGCTGAAGGGCCGGGGCGCGCGAGCCAGACGCATGCCGGATTCCTCCGGGGTTCGGTTGCCTTTGCGGTTATTACAGTCATGGCAGCAGGCGACGAGGTTTTCCCAGGAGGTGTCGCCGCCGCGAGAGCGCGGCACGACGTGATCGAGCGTGAGGGGGGAATGATGGCCGGTGCGTTGGCAGTATTGGCAGATATGCCGGTCACGCATGAGGATGTTCTTGCGGGAAAGAGCGCGCGTCTGATGGGGGATGCGGCGATACTCGAGCAGGCGGATCACGGAAGGGATGGAGAGATGTTGCCGGGCGGCGCTTACGGTATGGGCCGAGGTTTCCTCGGCGGAGGCAACGCCCTTGAGCACGAGCACGATGGCGCGGCGAGCGCCGCAGACGTTGATCGGTTCGTAACTGGCGTTGAGCACCAGGACCGGTTGCTGCAAACCGATGTGAGTGATAATCATGCCGACTTCTCCCTTGCCGCGGACGTAGTGCCGAACAGAGCTTCGCGCCCGAATCGCCGGTCTGCCCGCGCCAGAGTCAGCACAGAAACGCGGACCGCGCCGGTCCGTTTCAGTACCGACGCGCAAGCAGCCGCAGTCGATCCCGTGGTGAATACATCGTCGATGAGAAGAACTCTTTGTCCGGCCATGGACCCAGGCGTCAAATGGGAGGCAGCCGAAAAAGCGCCGGTGGCATTGCGTCGCCGCGCGGCGCTCGATTGTCCGGCCTGGGCGGGCCGATGGCGGCGTTGCAATGCCATCTCCATCGGGATGCCTGTGCGGCGGGACAACTCGGCGGCCAGCAACTCGGCTTGGTTAAAGCCTCGCGTCCAGCGGCGGCGCCAGTGCATGGGCACGGGGGTAATGATGTCGAAGTGACGGTCGCGGGGTAGCGCGCGGGAGAGCAGCGCTCCGAGGGGACGAGCGAGGGTTGGGATTCGCTCGTACTTGAATAGGTGAACAAGAGCGCGGACCGCGCCGTCGTAGGAGCCGTACGACCAAGCTTCGTCAAAGCTTCTTGCGCCGAGCCGGCAGATGGCGCACCGGCCGCTGTCGTCGAGAGGCGAACGATTCAGGAAGGGAGTGTGGCACTGGACACAGGAGTGTTCGGCCTGGAAGGGCTTAGCCGCTAAGAGGCAAGCGTGGCAGACGGGGTAACGGGAAACTTCACGAAGGGGGCGCTCACAGATCCGGCAGTCCTCTGGGAACAATGCACCGAGGAGCCAAGCGGCTACCCGTTCAGGGCCTTCGATCCACTTGAGGCGTCGAGCGGTTTTCCGGATTCCAGTCTCTTGAGACGACTGGCCCGACCTATGAGAGGTTTCGCATGGACTGCTGAAAATCCACCTCCTGGGTTACACCACTATTGTATGCCCGAAAAGTTACAGATGGGCGACGGGGCCCAGTTCAGGCGGAATTGCCGCGGCGCAGGGGTTCGAAGCGGAGATTGCGCGCCGCGTAATCCTGGGGCTTGGCGATATCCTCGTTCAGCCATTCGATTACGGCGGCCCAGCCGAGGCTTTCCGAATCGTGCGCGAGATATCCGTGGACCACCGATAGTACGTGGAAGCCGCGGTTCAGTTGAAAAGAAAGAGTAGGACCTTTGATTTCTCCGCGGACGACGCGGACGACGTACTCTTCGGCGCTCATGCGGTTGGAATAGAGGTGATAACCGCGGAGGCGTGCACCGGCGCGGATCCGGAGTAATCCCAGTTTCTGGGCCAAGGCGCGCCGCGCCTCGTAGAGTTTGGCTCCGACGCCGCGGCGCTGCATGCCCGGGCGGACCATGATTTCGGCGCCATAGAGTGTGCGACCGCGCACGGGATCGTGATTGGTGAACATGCCGGCGCTGGTGAAGTCGCGCCAACTATCGTTGATTTCGTAGTCGTCCCAATAGACGATGAGGCTGGCGGCGGTTCCGGCGATGCGGCCGTTGCGGGCGTCGACGGCGACGAGTTGGC
>JBGSME010000245.1:0-4385 GCA_041740335.1 Bryobacteraceae bacterium
CAGTGGAGCCGGTCAGAATGGGCATTCATGGAGGAAGTCCTGGTAGGGAGAATTGCGCCGGAAGAGAAGGCGCCGGGGATCCCGCTGTGTGTGGACCTCGACGGCACGCTGGTACGAACCGATACGTTCGCCGAGTGCCTCCTGTTGACGGCCTTAGGCTACCCAATGAAGCTGTTTGCGGTGCTCGGTGTGCTGCTGCGTAGCCGTGCCGCGTGCAAACGAATGACCAGCCGGCTTGCCGGGCTCAATCCGGCACTGCTGCCTTATCGCGAAGATTTTCTCGCGTTTCTGCATGCCGAACGCGCCCGCGGCCGCCGGCTGCTTCTGGTTACGGGCGCGGACCAATCGATCGCCCAGGGCGTCGCGCAACACCTCGGGATTTTCGATGATGTGCTCGCCAGCGACGGCACACGGAATCTCACGCGGGGCAATAAGGCTGCCGCAATCGCAGCGTATCTCGATGGCGCGCCGTTTTGCTACGCGGGGAATTCGAGCGCCGATCTTCCGGTATGGAGCCGGTCAGAAACGGCGATTCTAGTGGATGCGCCGAAAGGCTACTCTAGGATGGTGGCCGCGCAGGGCAAGTTGGTGGAACGCGAATTTCCGCGCGAGACGCAGTGGCGCTCTCTGGTGCGGCTGATCCGCCCGGAGCAGTGGGCCAAGAACCTATTGGTGCTGGTTCCGTTGTTTCTCGGGCACAGACTTTTCGACTACTCTCTGTGGGGCGCCGCGGCGGCGGCTTTCTGCGCTTTCTCTCTGTGCGCGTCGGCGCTGTACATTTGGAACGATCTGCTGGATATTCATGCCGATCGGGTCCATGTGCGGAAGCGGGATCGGCCGTTAGCCTCGGGCGCTGTGCCGCTTCAGGGTGCCGTGGTCCTGATGGCGATACTGCTTGCCGCTTCGGTGGCTGTGAGCGGCTTGCTGCTGCCCTCATCCACGTGGGGACTCCTGCTGGCCTACGCCGGCAGCTCGATCTGTTACTCGGCCCTTCTGAAGCGTTTGATGATTCTGGATGTGATCACGCTGGCGGCGCTCTACACGCTCCGCATTTTCTACGGCGGTGCTGCCACCGGGATCAAAGTCTCTGTGTGGACGATGGTATTTTCGATGTTCCTCTTTTTGTCGCTGGCGCTGCTGAAGCGCCTCACCGAATTGCGGAACACGGTTACCAAGGTGGACACCAACCTTGCGGGGCGTGGTTACCAACCCGGGGATCTACCGATTCTCGCTTCGCTCGCTTCGGCGGCCGGCTATCTTTCGGCGCTGGTTTTGGGCCTCTATATCCAAAGCCCTGAGATCCAGGCTGTGTACGCGCGGCCGCAATACTTGTGGTTCATGATGCCGGCTTTGATTTACTGGATCAGCCGTGCGCTGCTTTTGTCCAATCGCGGGCAGATGGATGACGATCCGGTGCTGTATGCCTTGAAAGATCCGGCCAGCTACATCGCCGGAGCCTACTGCGCCGCCATCGCTTATCTGGCGACATGATGCGAAGGTGGGTGGGACTTTGTTGCGCCGCGATCGCCGTTGGATGGCTCGGAATCGCGGCCGATCCTGTGCGCCAAGTGGCCGAGGTCCGACCGGGGGTCTGGGTGGGTGCCGGGTTTTCGGCGGCTCCCATGCCTGTGAACGGGTTCGAGGTTTACATGGCTGGGGAGATGCACGGCATCGAGGAAAATACGGCGATGCAGATGGCGTATCTCGAGAGGCTTTATCGTGAGGCGGGGCTGCGCGACGTGGTGATTGAAGAGGACGCCGTCTATCAGGCGGAGGCGCGAGCGTTCGTCGAAGGCCGGGCGGCCGCGCTTCCGGCGGAGCTCTGTTTACGGGCGGGAATTCTTCAGGCGCTCCGGAGCTTCAATCAGCAGCGCAAGGCGGGGCGGGTGCGGGTTCACCTGGTGGATATCGATTCGCCGGCGCCGGCGATCCGGGCTCACTTAGCCGCGATTCGAAATCGTATTCCACTGGCTGCCACGATAGCGGTTCCGGCTGAGGGGGAGATGAAAACGCGCGGTCTGCAGACCGTGGAGAGGTTCGAGCGGCTAACCAGAAACCGTGAGGTTTTGGGCGAATTGCGGACGATCGCGCATTCGATCCATGCGTTGCAGGCGGGTCTCGAGGTGGGCAACGGACCAGTGAAGGGGAGTCCGCTTCTGGACGAACGTGAGCAGGCGATCGCCGGCAACATTGTCGATCTCGTTCGCTGGCGGAAGTACCGCAATGTTCTTGTGTTTTACGGGGCTGACCACGTTTCGAAGGCTGTGCGCCAAGACGGCGGGCCGGAGCACGACAGGAGTTTCGAGCCGGCCGCTGTTCGTCTTGAACAAGCCGGCGTGAAGGTATTTTCCCTGGTAATGTTCCCGCTTTCCGGCGGCTGGCGATGGCGCGGGCGGGGGCAGCGGATGCTGTGGTCCGCCGGGGATGGCAGCTTGGCCGACGGTACGTCTTTGGATCGGATTCTTGCTGAAGTTCCCGGAGCGGCCTGGATTTATGTGGATCGCAAAAAGGACCACGTGCGTTTGCCGAGCGACGATGTCTCCGGATATGGCGTCGACGCGTTCCTGTTGCCGGCGCTGACGACGCCGATGGCAGACCGCTGCGCGGTTCGCTGAAGGAAGAGGCTGGCTAGACGTCCAGATTCCGGACGTCGAGGGCGTTCTCCTCGATGAAGCGCCGGCGGTTCTCCACATCGTCGCCCATTAGGGTTGAGAAGATCTCGTCGCTTTGCACGAGATCGGTGAGTTCCACACGAAGCAAGGTCCGCCGCTCGGCGTCCATTGTCGTCTCCCAAAGCTGTTCGGCGTTCATTTCTCCCAGCCCTTTGTAGCGCTGGATCTGGGCGTCTTTCATCCCTTCCGATTTCAGGTATGTCAGCAATTCGCGCCAGTTGGCCTGTTCGGCGCGCTGGGTTTCTTCCTTCAAAACGCGGAAGGGCGGCTTGTTGAACTCCGCGGTGCGTTTGGCGAGCGCTCTCATGTGACGGTACTCAGGCCGCTGAGCCAAGGCAATGCTGATTTCGCGTGGCGCGTTGGTCTGGTCGTGATAGACAACTTTCCAGGCGGAATGCTCCTCGTCGGAGCCAAGCTCGGCCTCGATTTTGGCCGCCCGTATCGCCGCCAACAAGGCGTCGATTTTGTCCTTGTCCTGGAAATCAGCTTTAGTGTCGAATGACCGGCCGGGATCGGTATCGCTCAGCAGGTTCACCACTCTCGAATCGCGGAGCAGCCGTTCCACGCGGCTCATGTACATATCCCGTTCGTCCAGCGAATTGAGGAAGCCGCGCATGGCCGCGCCTTCGAGCGTCGCGGTAGATCCGTTTACGCCGTATTGCACGGTAACGCTCTCGGTGGCGCGCCGGAGAATTTCCTTGTTGAATTCCTTGTCGTCCTTGATGTACTTTTCGCTCTTGCCCTTTTTGATGCGGTAGAGCGGGGGTTGGGCTACGAATACATGCCCCCGCGTGATCAGCTCTTGCATGTGCCGGAAGAAGAACGTTAGCAGGAGGGTGCGGATGTGTGATCCGTCCACGTCGGCGTCGGTCATGATGATGATCTTGCCGTAGCGGAGCTTGGCGATGTCGAAATCGTCTTTGCCGATTCCGGTGCCAATGGCGGTGATCATCGCCCGAATTTCGTCGTGGCCCAGCATCTTGTCGTAGCGGGCTTTTTCTACGTTGAGGATTTTGCCTTTCAAGGGCAGAATCGCTTGATAGCGGCGGTCGCGTCCGCTCTTGGCGGTGCCTCCGGCCGACTCGCCCTCCACCAGGAACAACTCGCAGCGCTCGGGGTCGCGCTCCTGACAATCCGCCAGTTTGCCTGGCAGTCCGCCCGAATCGAGGGCTCCTTTCCGCCGCGTGAGGTCCCGCGCTTTGCGTGCCGCGTCGCGAGCGCGGGCAGCGTCGATCGCCTTGGAGACGATCTTCTTCATCACGGATGGATTCTTGTCGAAGAACTCGCCTAGCCGGTCATTTACGAGTTTGCGGACATCGCCTTCGATGTCGCTGTTGAGTTTACCCTTGGTCTGGCCTTCGAACTGCGGCTGCGGAATCTTTACGCTGACCACAGCGATCAGGCCCTCGCGAACGTCGTCACCGGTTACCGACTCTTTGTCCTTGTCCTTGACCACACCGGCGGACTGGCCGTAGGAGTTGATTGTGCGCGTGAGTGCGGAGCGAAATCCCGAGAGATGGGTGCCGCCATCCACCGTGTTGATGTTGTTGGCGAAGCTGTAAATGAGATCCGAGTAACCGTCGTTGTATTGAAGGGCGACCTCCATCGAGATCGTGCCACCGTTCGGCAGCTCCCGTTGGCCTTCGAAGTAGATCGGCTTATCGTGCAGCACTGACTTGCCGCGATTCAGCATACTGACGAATTCAAGATCGG
>JBGSME010000246.1:0-10474 GCA_041740335.1 Bryobacteraceae bacterium
CCAACGCCAACGCAAATTCGAACCGCCCCTCCACACCGCGCTGCGATTGGAGCAATGGTATCGCCTCCGCCGCGCGCCCCTGCCTCACCAGAAATTTTCCATACGCCAGTTGCGCCTCCCCCATCGGCTCTCCCGTTCTGCTCACGGCGGCCCGAAAACGCCGCTCGGCCTCGTCATAGCGCCCGAGCGCCTCTAAACATTGCCCGATCGCAGCTTCCACCGTCGCCTTCCGCACCTCATGCGTGAACGCCATTTCCAGCAGCGGCAGAGCCTCCCGATACTGATCCGCTCCATAACGAGCTCGCCCCGCGTAGTAACAAACATCGTCCATCCCCGCGTCGATCCTGCATGCCTTCTCAAAGTGTCGCGCTGCGGACCTGTAATCACCCATCGACGCATACGCCACCCCAAGCGCCTTCGCATAACGCGCGTTTTGAGGCTCCGCATTCACAACATTTTCAAGCAGCGGAATCGCCGCCGCCGGTTCGCCCTTCTCAATCAGTTGAACCGCACGCTCGTAATCGGAAATGGCGAAAAGCGCTACCAGTGCCAGGATCACCATCGGATACAATCTAGGGTGACACGAATGAATGCGCCACACGCAGCCATCTTCCTCTTCGTGGCCGCTGCGGTCATGGCCCAACAGCCCCCAGCCAAGGAGCCGGAAGCCGGTGCTGTATTCCGGCTGCCCTCCCGCATGCCCGATGACCCCGTCATCGCCACCGCCAAAGAGGAGCCCAAACCGGAAGGACCCAAGCTCCTAAAATACTCCGGCGCTCCCATCGCCCTCCCCTACGCCTGCACCGAAGATGACATCCAGGCCTTCGGCATGACTTGCTCCGCCGACGCTCCCTGCCCCATCTACCTCGACCTCACACATGTCCACGGCGTCGGCCGCAAACTCTTCGTCACCGGCAACCTCCACAACGGCGCAAGCACCATGGCCTCCGTTCTCCTCACCTCCGAAGACGGCGGCGCAACCTGGTTCGAACCGGTCGATCGTCAGCGCTCCGCCGGCCTCGATCAGATCCAGTTCCACGATATCGAAACCGGATGGATCAGCGGCCAAACCCTCGGTTCACTGCCCCGCGATCCGTTCCTGCTTCTCACCACCGACGGCGGAAAAACCTGGCGCAAACGCCCCCTCTTCACCGACACCCACGTCGGCGCAATCGACCGCTTCCATTTCGACTCGCGCACCTCCGGCGTCCTCCTCATCGATCGCGGCCCCTCCGGCTCGGAAGCACGCTACGAACGCTACGAAACCATGACCGGCGGCGATTCCTGGATGGTCCGCGAAATAAGTTCCAAACAGATTCAACTCCGCGGCGCTAAACCAGCCGCTTCAGCCGAATGGCGTATCCGCGCCGACGCAAAACTCGCCGCCAATCTCATCGAACGCCGCACCGGCGAACAATGGGTCCGCACCGCCGCCTTCTTCGTCAAAGCCGGTGAGTGCAAACCGGAAGATTCTCCACTTACAGAGCCTCCGCCGCCCCCGGAACACGAGTCCGCCCCCCAGCGAACACCCGTCCCCACCCGCTCCGGCAAACCAAGCCTCAAGAAACAATAGATGCCCCGCGCTGACCCCATCGAGCTCGAGCTCTTCCGCCATCTCACCGCCTCCATCTGCGGCGAAATGGGCATCGTCCTCCGCAAAACAGCATTCTCGGTCAACATCAAGGAACGCCGCGACTACTCCTGCGCCGTCTACAACTCCGCCGGGGAAACCGCCGCCATGGGCGATCACATGCCCGTTCACCTCGGTGCCATGCCCGAATCCGTCCGCCACGTCCGCCAGGCCATCGATCTTCAACCCGGCGATGTCGCCATCGTCAACGATCCCTTTCGCGGCGGCACACATCTTCCGGATATCACCGCCGTCGCCCCGGTCTTTCTCAAAGGCGATTCCAAGCCTCGCTTCTTCCTCGCCAATCGCGCCCACCATGCCGACGTCGGCGGTATGAGCCCCGGCTCCATGCCCCTCGCCCGCGAAATCTATCAGGAGGGCATTCGCATTCCCCCCGTCCTCCTCGTCGAACAAGGCTGCATCCAACGCCGCCTGCTCGACCTCATCCTCGCCAACGTTCGAACCCCTGTCGAGCGCGAAGGCGACCTGCTCGCCCAACTCATGTCGATCGAGCGCGGCCGCGCCCGCTTGATGGAAACCGTCGCCCGCTACGGCATCGCCCGCGTCGAACGGAACCTGTCCCACCTGTGCGATTACTCTGAGCGCATGATGCGCTCTCGCCTCCGCCGACTCCCCGATCGATCCTGGCACTTTTCCGACTGCCTCGATAGCGACGGCGTCTCCGAGCGCCCCGTCCGCATCGCCGCCACCATCACCATCCGCGGCGATTCCGCGATCGTCGACCTCAGCGCATCTGACCCTCAGCCAGCCGGACCCGTCAACGCCAACCACGCCGTCACCATGTCCGCCGTCGGCTATGTCTTCCGCTGCCTGCTCGACGAAGACGTTCCCTTCACCGCCGGCCTCATGCGGCCCATCACAATCATCAACCCGGAAGGCTTGGTCACCAACGCCCGCCCTCCCGCTGCCATGGCCGCCGGCAACGTCGAAACCTCCCAGCGCATCACCGATGTCCTGCTCGGCGCCCTCGCCCAAGCCGACCCCGATGCCATCCCCGCCGCCAGTTCCGGAACCATGAACAACCTTTCCTTCGGCGGTTGGGATCCACTGCGCAACCGCCCCTTTGCCTACTACGAAACCATCGCCGGTGGAACCGGAGGTCACAGCCGGGCCCGTGGACTCGACGCCACCCATTCCCACATGACCAACAGCCTCAACACCCCCGTCGAGGCGTTCGAACACGAGTATCCCGTCCGCGTCCGCTCCTACCGCATCCGCCGTCATTCCGGTGGCGCCGGGCTCCATCCCGGCGGCGACGGCATCAACAAAGAGCTGGAGTTTCTCGCCGCGGCCGAACTCACCATCCTCTCGGATCGCCGCGCCCGCGGTCCCTTCGGCTTGTCCGGCGGCGAGCCCGGCGCCCCAGGACGAAATCGGTTAAACGGAAAAAGCGTCCCCGCCAAGACGCGCCTCCCCATCAAAGCCGGAGATGTCTTCTCCATCGATACTCCCGGTGGCGGCGCATGGGGCAGCAAGACGTAACGATCCGCTATGATGGTAACCGTTGTCAATTTTCGACGCAGCCAAGACTGATCCAAACGCCAAGCGCCGGTTGGCGATCGCCATCGTCTTCGTCCAAACCCTATTCGGCGCCGCCGCCCAGATTCTCATGAAGCGCGGCGCGCAGACGAATGTGGGAGACGGGTTCCTCCAACTCATCGTTGGCATCTTCACCCAACCCGGTCTCTTCGCAGGCTACTGCCTCTATGGCCTCAGTGCCGTCCTCATGATCATGGCACTCAAATATGGTGAGTTGTCAATTCTCTATCCCGTAATCGCCATGACCTACGTCTGGGTCGCTGGTCTCTCGCTCATCTTCTTCGGCGAAAGCTTGAATGGCTGGAAGATTACCGGACTCTCCGCCATCGTATTGGGAGTCGCCGTCCTGGGTTGGTCGAAATCGGCTCCCTCCCCAGCCTCGGCTTCGGCCGGGAGATCCGGTTCCGCGTGACACCCACCCCAACGTCATCGATCCTGCTCGTCTTCGGAGCTTCTTTCATCGGCTCCATCGGCGCCGTGTTCCTCAAATCCGGCGCGGACCGCCTCCACCGTGACGTCGGCTCCCTGCTCACCAACTGGCGTCTCGCTGCCGGTATCGGAACCTTCGTCGCCTCGTCCCTGCTCTACTTGAAAGGGATCAAGCACGGCGAACTCACCGTACTCTATCCCATGGTCTCGCTCGGCTACGTCTGGACCCTCTTGTGGGCCCGCCTCTTCTTCGCCGAACCCCTCACCAAGGCAAAGTTCGGAGGCCTTGCCCTCATCGGCCTCGGCATCACGCTCCTGGCGATGGGAAACCGTTAGCCCCGCCCTCCGGCTGCCACTCCAGACCGAGCCGCGCGCGTCAGCAAGCGGACGGGGAAGTCAAAGCCGGTCGCCGTATTCCTTCACCGCCAAAGCGAGCGCCGCATCCAGAAATTTTTTGAACGCCGCTGTCACATCGGGGGGCCTTGTCTTGTAAGTGAAGACGAAGGGATCCAACGAACAGACGAAGAAGCCTTCGGTCGCCAACTCTCTATCTTCGGATTGTTCCAGGGACTCAAGCCGGGCGAATGCGGTGGCCTCCATGATTCCAGTCAACTCGCGGCCCACATGGTGGAAAGAGACAACGAAGACCATGCGCTCCGGACCGGCTTGAATCGCGGCTTTGACGAAGTAGTGATCCTCGCCGAGGTTGGCGAACTTACCGGCCTCCTTAGCCGTCTTGACCACTTCAAACTTATACCAATAAGCGTTGCCCTCGTCGGGTCCGCCCAATTGCACGCGCTTGCCGCTCCCGGAGACTGCGTCGGTCAGGCGGCCGAACGCGCTGTCCAGGAAGTCGCGAGCCTGTCCGCGTAGCTCCCTCGCCGCGGTGTTGACCTGCCGCAACTCTTCCGCGGTGCGGGCTTTCCGCTTGTTGAACTTGTCGGCGAGGCCGTCAATCACGGCCACGGTCAGCGATTCCTGAACGGCAACCTCCGCGTCCTCGTCAATGCTGAGCGCTTGCAGAATGGCCGAACGCTCTAGGCGCGCGAAGGCACCGGCGAGTGGCGACAGGTCCCCTTGATCGCGCTGTGGTATCCCTCAAACCACCCCAGTAGATTGTCAATCTCTGACTCCACAGGCACGGGGGGGCAATACTCATGCAGCGTCTCATCGGGCCGCCGCGCATTGTTGGCCTGTTCCTTGAACCTACCTTTGAGAAGCGGAATTTCGACCCGGTTCCCGAACTGATCCACTGCGGTAGTCGTGTTTTGATGCCGGGTCAGAATCGAGTGCAACTCGTGCATCAGACCCTTTGTTAATTGGCGCCTCTCCGCCACGCAATCCATCACCAGATGCACGGCCGCTTCTTGATCGCGCAGGATGTCGATGAGCCTGGAGGGCTCAATGCTCGCGCTCGAATGGCTGATCAAATCCTCGACGAAGCCTTGGGTTACCAACGCTTCGGTCGTGCCGCGATCGATGTCGTAGAGACGCTCCAGGATCCCCGTCTCAATACTCATCCGCCGGACCAACCGGCGGTTGAATTCCTCTACCTGACTCGGGCTGGATTTGCGCAGCCGCTCCCTGGCGCTGCGCCAAGTCTCGTACAGGGGCTGGATGGAACCAAGGTCAATCCCTCGATCCAACTCAGACAGCGGCTCGATCCGCCTCCACCTGTAATCCCCCACCCCTCAAACCTCGGCAAGCGTATTCAAAGTCCCCACCCGCGCCCCCTCAAACGCCGCAATCGCCGCCTCTTGCTTCAACACATAACCCAACTCATCCACCCCATCGAGCAAACACTGCTTCGCAAATCCGTCCACCGGAAACGTCACCCCCGCCCCGTCCGGCAACGTCAACGTCTGCGACGCCAGATCCAACCCCACCCGCGCCCCCTCATCCCCGCTCGACGCCATCAACTTCGCGTGCGTCTCCCGGTCCACCACAATCGGAACCAGCCCGTTCTTCAACGCATTGTTCTTGAAAATGTCCGCGAACGACGTGCTGATCACCGCCCGGAACCCGAACTGCGTCAGCGCCCATGGAGCATGCTCCCGCGACGACCCGCACCCGAAGTTATCCCCGGCCAACAACACCTGCGCCCCTTGCGCCCGCGGCTGGTTCAACACGAAATCCGGATTCGGCGCGCCCGACGCATCGTAGCGCCAGTCGCAAAACAACTGCTTGTCCAGCCCTTCCTTCGTCGTCGTCTTCAAAAAACGCGCCGGAATAATCTGGTCCGTATCGATGTTATCCATCGGCAGCGGAACGATCGTGCTCTCAAACGGTTCGAACTTTTTCATAGAAGCGTCCTTACGTCGGTCACTACACCCATCACCGCGCTCGCCGCGGCCGTCAACGGACTCGCCAGAAACGTCCGCCCACCCTTGCCCTGCCGGCCCTCGAAGTTCCGGTTCGATGTCGAAACACTATACTGCCCCGGTTGAAGCTGATCCCCATTCATCGCGATGCACATCGAGCATCCCGCTTCCCGCCACTCCGCGCCCGCTTCCTTGAACACCCGGTCCAAACCTTCCGCCTCCGCCTGCCGCTTGATCACCTGCGACCCCGGCACCACCATCGTCCGAACCTTCTCGCTCACCTTCCGGCCCTTCAAAACACTCGCCGCCGCCCGCAAATCCGACATCCGCGAGTTCGTGCAACTCCCAATAAACACCACATCGATCGGCTGCCCCGCCAACGCCTTCCCCGGCTCGAGCGCCATGTACCGAAGCGCTTTGTCCAAGGACTCCCGCTCGATCCGATCCGTCACCGTCGCCGGATCCGGAACCGTTCCCGAAATCGGCATCCCCATCCCCGGATTCGTCCCGAACGTGATCATCGGCTCAAGCGCCGCTCCATCCAGCGACAACGTCCGGTCATACACAGCCCCTTCATCGGTCGGAAGTTGCTTCCATCGCTCCACCGCCGCATCCCAGTCCGCTCCCTTCGGCGCGAACGCACGGCCCGCAACGTACTCATACGTCGCATCGTCCGGCGCAATCAGTCCCGCCCGCGCGCCCCCTTCGATCGCCATGTTGCACACCGTCATCCGCTCTTCCATCGACAACGCCCGAATCGCGGCCCCCGTAAACTCGAACACGCACCCCGTCCCGCCCCCGATCCCGATCTTCGCGATGATCGCCAGAATAATATCCTTCGCCGACACACCGGGCTTCAACGCCCCATCAATGTTGATCTGGTAGCTCTGGGAACGCCGCTGCGGCAAACACTGCGTCGCCAGCACCATCTCCACTTCGCTCGTCCCGATCCCGAACGCCAGCGCGCCGAACGCCCCATGCGTCGCCGTGTGCGAATCCCCGCAAACCACCGTCATCCCCGGCTGCGTCAGCCCGTTCTCCGGACCGATCACATGCACAATCCCCTGCCGCTCGTTCTGGAACCCAAAACACGGTATCCCGAACTCCACGCAATTCGACTCCAATTGCGCCACCTGATTCGCCGCAATCGGATCCACAATCGGTAGTGACCGCGGCGTCGTCGGCGTCGAATGATCCGTCGTCGCAAACGTCAGGTCCGGTCGCCGCACCTTCAAGCCGCGCTCCCGCAATCCCGAGAACGCTTGTGGCGACGTTACCTCATGCACCAGATGCAAATCGATATAGATCAGCGTCGGTGCACCCTCGCGTTCCGAAACAACGTGCGAATCCCAGATTTTGTCAATGATCGTTCGGGCCATCGTTAAAGCGCCTCGCATACTGCCTCGCCCACTTCTATCGTGGTCGCCGGCGTCGATTTCGGTTTCAGATCCGCCGTCACCCGGCCGCTGTTGAGCACCGCTTCCACGGCGGCGTTCACACTAGCAGCCTCTTCTTTCAAACCAAAGCTGTATGCAAGCATCGCCGCCACCGATCCGATCGCCCCCAGTGGATTCGCCTTGTTCTGCCCAGCGATGTCCGGCGCCGAGCCATGCACCGGCTCATACAACCCAACCCATGCGCCCGATGGCCGCTTCCCGCCAATCGATGCCGAAGGCAGCATCCCGATCGATCCCGCCAATACCGCCCCTTCATCGCTCAGGATGTCCCCGAACATGTTCTCCATCACCACAACATCGAACTGCTTCGGATTCAAAACAAGCTGCATCGCGCAGTTATCCACCAGCAGATGATTCAGCTCCACATCGGCGTAGTCCTTCGCCACCTCGGTCACCACTCGCCGCCACAACTGCGACGTCTCGAGAACGTTGCTCTTGTCCACCGACGTTACTTGCTTCCGCCGGTTCCGCGCCAATTCAAACGCCATCCGCGTCACACGCTCAATCTCGTCCCACGTGTACGCCATCGTATTCACGCCGCGCGATTCTTTCCCCTCGCCCGTGATCCCTCGCGGCGTCCCATAGTAAATGCCGCCGTTCAACTCGCGCACAATGATCATATCCACCCCATCCACAAGATGGTTCTTCAACGGCGACGATTCAAGCAGCGCCGGATAGCTCCGCACCGGCCGCAAGTTCGCAAACACTCCCAGTGACTTCCGGATCCCCAACAGCCCGCGCTCCGGACGCTTCTCCGGTGGCCAGTTGTCGAACTCCGGCAATCCCACCGCACCCATCAACGTCGCATCGGCGGCCAGTGCCAGCTTCTCCGTCTCCGCGGGAAACGGCCCGCCCGTCTGATGGATCGCGATGCCGCCCAGCAGCCCCTCGGATAAATTCGCCGTATGCCCGAACTTCTCGCACACACGATTCAATACGCGGACAGCCTCGCGCGTCACCTCGACGCCGATCCCGTCGCCGGGTAAAGTCAAAATATTCAATTGCATTTGGATTAAACGGGGACTCCCACAACCTGTTGCAGCAACGCGACGATCTCGTCGTTGCGCACGCCTTTCTTCCGATCCGCAAGTTCCGTGAACTGCGTGTAAACGTCATCGAGCTGCTCGCGCGTCAAATTATAGCCAAGCGAAGTGCAGCGCTCGTTCAATGCGTGCCGCCCGCTGTGCTTGCCCAGCACCAGCTTGCTTTCCGGCACCCCCACCACCTTCGGCTCGATAATCTCGTAGGTCGCGCGATTCTTCAAATACCCATCCTGATGAATGCCCGCTTCATGCGCAAACGCATTCTCGCCGACAATCGCCTTGTTCGGCTGCGGACCGAACGTGATAATCGAACTCAGCAACTGGCTGGTCGGGTACAGATGCTCCGTCACAATCTTGGTCTCGTACGGAAGCTGGTCATAGCGCACCTTCATCGCGCACACCACTTCCTCGAGCGAACAGTTCCCCGCCCTCTCCCCAATCCCGTTAATCGTGCATTCGATCTGCCTCGCGCCCGCTTGCACCGCCGCAATCGAATTCGCCACCGCCAACCCCAGGTCATCGTGGCAATGGACGCTGACAATCGCCCGGTCGCCCAGTGCATTCACCATCCGGCTGATCAGCGCCCCATACTCGTGCGGTACTGACCATCCAACCGTGTCCGGCAGATTCACCGTCCGCGCACCCGCCTCCACAACCGCTTTGCAGATCGCTTCCAGATAATCCCAATCGGTCCGCGTCGCATCCTCGGCGGAAAACTCTACGTCCTCCACATAAGTGCGCGCGAGCCGCACCGCCTGCACCGCTTCGTCCAACACCTGCTGTTGGGACTTCTTCAACTTGTACTTGAGGTGAATGTCGCTCGTCGCGATAAACGTGTGGATTCGCGGCCGCTTTGCCTTATCCAGCGACTGCGCCGCACGCTCCACATCCATCTTTGTCGACCGCGCCAGCGCCGCCACCTGCACCCACCCGAATTCGGCCGAAACCGCCCGCACGGCCTCGAAATCGCCGTCGGACGCTATCGGGAAGCCCGCCTCCATGATATCCACCCCCAGCTCTACCAGCTTGCGAGCGATCCGGAGCTTCTCTGGCACTGTCATACTGCAGCCCGGCGATTGCTCACCATCCCGCAGCGTTGTATCGAAAATGTAGACTCGATTCGACATGGGGTTCTCCATGAGTGGACTCGATCTACGCACGGTCTGCAAGGCTTGTTCGCCGTACCGCACGCCCCACCGGCATGTTACGCCGGTTTCAATCTCGGGTGACTCTCCTAGCTTGTACCCTCAAGCGAGATTTGTCAAATTTATATTCAATCAACACTCCATATAAAACTCGAATAACATTAACCCCGCAAATACTAGCCCATCCATCCATAAAAACTGCAGCGCCCCCGTCAATCCAATACATAATCAACTACGTTCCCCCACGGAACCACATCCGTCGACGCCTCATACCCCTCCCGGAACTCCGCCCCCAACTCATCCACTCCCCCTTCCACGATGTCCACATAAGCCCGCCGGATCGCCGCCAATGACGCCGGCCCAGCCCCGCCACTCAGCAGGTGAGGTGCTTGCCCTACATACATATAGACCGCGCCGCCCTCCACCCGCAGATCCAGAAGTTCCCCCGCCACATCGATCCGCTCATAGGTCTCCTCCCGCCGGTCAAACCCCGCAATCGACTCCTCCGGCACCACATACACCACTCCATTCAGCACGCCCGTCCCCACCCGCCGCACATTCAAGTACAAAATATTCTCCGGCGCCACCCGCTCCCCACCCTCCCCCGCATACCAATACCGCCGGTTCGGATAAATCGAGTCCCACACCCGCCGCCACCCCGGCAACCGGCAAACGATCCGTTCCCGCTCGTAACGCCGACCAAGCGTACGCTCCATGCTGCTCAGCGAAAGCAGTGACCCATAGCCGAACAACCCCACCTCGCCCGCTCCCAGCAGGATCGTTGCCATCGAACTACCCGCCCGTCAACCGCCGCACCACCTCGGCGCGGTCCCCGGTCTCGTTCAGCAGCGCCACTTGCCGATCCGCCGGCGTCGGCCCAAGCGCCATC
>JBGSME010000247.1:0-1929 GCA_041740335.1 Bryobacteraceae bacterium
GGCGTTCAGCGTAACGACGAATCCGCGGCTGGGAAAAGGAAATCACCTCGAATGGCACGCCGGGGCCAAGCAGGGGCAAGTGGAAGGGCCGCGGGACTTCACGCCGTTCAACTTTTCCAATAGCGGGAAGTTCGAAGGCGAAGTGGTGTTTGCCGGATACGGGATTACGGCGAGCGAGTACGGCTACGACGACTATGCGGGGATCGACGTGAAGAACAAGTTCGTGCTGATCCTGCGGCATGAGCCGGGCGAGTTCGATGAGAAGTCCGTCTTCGCGGGCAAGATCTACACCGAACATGCGCAGTTTGCCAGCAAGGCGACCAACGCGAAACTTCATGGCGCGCGGGGCGTGCTGCTGGTGAATGACGTGGCCAACCACGCCGGCGACGACGAGTTGGAGCCGTTCTCGAAGACCGTGGGTCCGGGGCAGGCTGGCATTCCGTTCGTGCAGGTGAAGGTGGCGCTGGCCGATGAGTTGCTGGCCGCTTCGGGAAAGGATCTGCGGTCGATCCACAAGGGTATCGATGAGGCGATGAAACCAGGGAGCTTCGCGCTGCCCTCCACGGTCCACGTGGGGCTGCGCGTGGATATGAAGCGCGAGAGCAAGACCGTTCACAACGTGGTCGGGTATCTGCCTGGCGATACCGATGAATATGTCGTGATCGGGGCGCATTATGATCATCTCGGCTTAGGCGAACAGTTTTCCATGTCACCTTCGGAAGCCGGCAAGCCGCATCCGGGGGCCGATGACAACGCTTCGGGAACGGCTGGCGTGATTGAGCTGGCGAAGTATTTCGGTTCCAAAGGGCGCCAGCGGCGCGGCATCGTGTTCATGACGTTCGCCGGCGAAGAACTGGGGCTGCTTGGGTCGAGCTATTACGTGAACCATCCGGAGCTGCCGATCGATAAGGCGGTGGCGATGATCAACATGGACATGATCGGCCGGATCCGCGACGGCAAGGTTTACGTGGGAGGGCTGGGAACGGGGTCGACGTTTCAGGGTTTGCTGGACGAGGCGGCGAAGACGACATCGTTGAAGCTCGAGTTTTCCGACCGCACCGGCTACGGATCCTCCGATCACACGTCGTTCACGACCAAACAGGTTCCGGTACTGTTTTTCTTTTCCGGGCTCCATGCGGACTATCACAAGCCGTCCGATACATGGGACAAGATCGACTCGCGGGAAGCGGTGAATCTGCTGGAGACGGTGGCGTCGGTGACGGCGCGGCTGGCAAGCGACGAGGAGCGTCCGGTCTTTGTGAAGGTGGCGGAGGCGGCGCGTCCGGTGAGCGCCAGCGACCCACACTCGGGGAGTGCTCCGGGAAGCGGTTATGGGCCGTATTTCGGCTCGATTCCGGACATGGCGGAAAGGACCGACGGTGTCCTGTTTGCCGATGTCCGGGAGAATTCGCCGGCGGCGAAAGCGGGATTGAAGGCCGGCGACAGGATGGTGGAATTCGACAGCAAGCCGATCCAGAATCTGTATGACTTTACGTATGCTCTTCGTGCCAAGGCGGTGGGCGATCACGTAAAAGTGAAAGCGATTCGGGACGGCAACCCCATGGAAGTAGAAGTGGTACTGGAACGCAGGCGCTAATGTCTGAAGCGTGTCCAGCCGATAAGCTGAGGAAGAAATGGCGACACAGCAAACCAATGAGACGGCGGCCGGGAAGACCTGGACTCTGCCCCCGTTGATACTGCATCCGTTTTCCGACGCTGCCGGGCCGGGCCGGTTAGTGGAGAGTTCGCGAGCCAGTCTGATGCTGCAAGGGCTTTTGCCGAGCGGAGAACTGACCAACGACGAATTGGAGCGGCGGTTGCTCGACGGGCGCTATTGCGAGCTGCGCATGCTGTTTTACGTGGGCCGGGACCTGCACCGGTGGATAGAGCAGTGTCTCGAGTATGTGGAGATGAATCCGGAGCTGAAAA
>JBGSME010000248.1:0-2581 GCA_041740335.1 Bryobacteraceae bacterium
GCGAGATCACGATGGCGACGCCGGCGATCTCAGCCGGAACTATTTTTTACAGGACGCGCGGGCACGTGGTGGCGGTGGGTTCCCGCTGACGCTTATTTCGGATCGAGCGGCAAAAGCTCCACTTTGCGGAACTCCACCGGATGGCTTTCGCTTTGCAGGGAGATGGTGCCGCGATCGAGCAGCGTTCCGTCGCGTTTCATCGCCGCTGAGGCATTGGTGACGTTGCCTCCGCCAATTTGCGGCTGCGTATATTCGAGCACCGTTTTGCCGCCCACGATGTGGCGTATCGATTCGCTGCCGTGGACCTCCACTTCCACCCGGACCCATTGCTCGCCGTCAAACGTTGGCGAAGAGGAATTGAGGCAATGGCGGGTGAACAGCGCGCCGTTGAGCACCACGTTGGTGCCTGGCGTACAGAGATTCGCGGTGGTGCGCGGCTTGCCGTCGCTGAGGCCGCCGAGGAGTTGCACTTCGATCGAAACGGGAAAATCCTGATCAATGGCCATCGATTCCGGTGTCTGGCCGTGGATCATTATGCCGCTGTTCCGGATCGCCCAGCCGGGGCCTTGCGGCGCTTGCATACCGGTGAACCGGTACTCCACCGCGATGCGGTAGTGGGAGAAGGTGTCCTTGTAGAACAGATGGCCGAAGCGTCCGTCGAAATCCTTTAGAGGACCACGGGCAAGACGGACTTGCCCGACGCCTTTGCTCTCGTAACCGTCGTAGGCCACTTTGAGCAGGCCGTCTTCCACGCGGAATGTGTTGGCGTAGTTTTCACCCGCCGGATAGCCGGTGATTTTCGGTGTCCAACCGGTGAGGTCGCGGCCGTTGAAGAGCTGGATCCATTGGGCGCCGGCGCCGGTGGCGGCGAGGAGGAAGACAACGATAAGGCGCATGGCAACGGACCTCAGTATACGATGCCGCCGGGGGCGCCGGGCATGGAATGCAGCTTCAGCATGGCGTCGTAGGCGGCGGTTTTGTATAAATCGCCGAGGGTTGGGTAGTTGAAACAGGCGCGGTTGAAGATGTCGACGTCGCTTGCGGTGATCATCGCCATCAGGCCGATGTGGACTACCTCGGAGGCCTGCTCGCCGATCACATGGACGCCGAGGATCTTGCCATTCGGTTTGGCGCAGAGCAGCTTCAGGAACCCGGAGGCATCGCCGATGATTTCGCCGCGGGCGTTATCGGCGTAGGAGGCGCGCCCGACAATGTAGTCGATATTCTTTTTCTTCAGCGACTCCTCGGTGTCGCCCACCATGCTGATCTCCGGAATCGTGTAGATGCCGGTGGGCAGCAGGGGAGACATATCGAAGCGTATGCCCAGTTGGAAGGCGTGCCACACGGCGACGCGCGCCTGTTCGGCGGAAGTGGCGGCGAGCTCGGGGAAGCCGATCACATCTCCTGCGGCGTATACGTGCGGAACGTTGGTCTGGTAGAACTCACTCACCGGGATGAGTCCACGGTCGCCGGTGGCGACGCCGGCGGCTTCGAGGTTCAGGTGCCACGTATTGCTGCGGCGGCCGGCGGCGACGAGCACCTGATCCACTTCCAGGCTGAGTCCGGATTCGCACTGCAGGGCGATGGTCGATTCCGGGGGGCCGGGCGTGCACGCGGAGACCCTTTCGTTTTTGTAGTAGCGAATGTTGAGGTGTGGAAGGGATTTCTCGAAGGTGAGCGAGAGTTCACTGTCGAGGAAGGGAAGGATTACGTCCCGCCGGTCGAGCAAGTGGACCTCGCTACCGAGGGCGGCGAACGTGCATGCGTACTCACTGCCGATCACGCCGGCGCCGATGACGGCGAGTTTGGCGGGAATGGTTTTGAGAGCGAGGATCTCGTCGGAGTCATGCACGCGGGGATCGGGAAAGCAGAACTCGGCGGGTTGTACCGGCGAGGAGCCGGTGGCGATCAGGATATTCTCTGCCTGAAGCAAGCTGGTGCCGGCGGCGGTTTCCACCGAGATGGTATGGGGATCGGTGAAGGAGCCTGTGCCGTTAATGAGGTCAATACGGTCGCGATCGATGGTAGTTTGGACCCGGGCTCGCTCGCTCGCTTTCACCTGGCTTTCGTGGAAGAGGAAATCGGCGACGGTGGCTTCGCGGCGAAGCGAGAGGTCCACGCCGTAAAGGTTTCGCGCGCGGAGCCCGGAGAGCGCAAGCGCGGTTTCCCGCAGTGTCTTTGAGGGGATGGTGCCGGTGTTGGTGGAAGCGCCGCCGACGAAGGGATCCCTCTCGACGATGGCGACCCGTTTGCCGAACTGGGCGGCTGTGGATGCGCCTTTTTCGCCGGCGGGGCCGGAGCCGAGAACGATCAGGTCGTAGGATGTAATGGTGGCCACCTCTCGATTGTAGCGGGGAGAGGTGGCGAGGCTTTCTGTCTGTGTTGCGCTTACTGAACCAGGTATAGCGTGACGGTCGAGGACGGCTGCCCATCGGCTTCGATCGCCAGTTCGGCGGGACCATTGTTGACGACGCCGGGCAGTTGGATTTCGATCACGTAGAATCCCACATAGCCCGGGGCGAGCGTAGCCTTGCTGACTTCCACCGGCACACGGTCGACGAAAACACGTACGGGCGCGACG
>JBGSME010000249.1:0-2504 GCA_041740335.1 Bryobacteraceae bacterium
AGCGGCTGTGAAGCACGGCCGACTGCGCGGCCAGGATCACCGTGAGAACGAGGATGCCCCGTTTCCAGTTATCATGCATGGATTTTCTCCCAAAAATGGCTGTCCCATATGGCACTGATCAACCGGTGCGCCAAGAACAAAAGAACCAGGGAAATGGCGTACATGACGGTTCCTTCCATGGTGTGAAACAGTCCGGTGGCGAGTTCGGGGTTGATCTCGCTGAGGATTCCGGTGAGGGTGACGCGTGTGGCGTTTGAGAGGATCGCGATCGGTATGGTGATGAGGAGCAGCCAAAAACGCATCCACTTTCTCGCGTCGAACAAGGCGGCGTAGGTGAGCGAGAGAAACGACAGCGCCAACAGGGAACGGATCCCGCTACAGGCCTCCACCACCGACAGGCGCTGGCTGGGCAGTTCGAGGATGTTGCCGGTGCGGATAACGGGAATGTTCAACAGGGTCAATGCATTCTCGGCGACGCTGCTGGCGAACAATTGCAGAGGAAACGTGATCTGGTTATAGATGATGGCTGGAATGGGGATCATGAACGCCAGCAGGGCGAGAGGGAAAGCGACTCTCTTGAGAATCTCCCAGCCGCACACGTAGAGGATACAACCGGTGAGGGAAACCAGCAGCGCGGTCCGGGAGAGAAAGAACTCGACGCCGAGATGTCCCATCAGCATTTGGGCGGCGCCCCAGGCGACGATCAACAGGCCCCAACTGTTCCTCACCCATTGGATAGCGGCCAGTTCAGCCCGCTTTTGCCAGACAAGGTAGCCGGAAACCAGCGGCACGAAGAAGCCGTGGCCCATGTCCTCGTCGTCCATCCAATCCCTTACGAGAAGGGTTAACGTGGGCAGATAAACCAGGATCAGCAGGATCCCAAGCCACAGCAAACCTAACAGGCGCGCTTTCTGATCAGGACCGGCGGGCGCGGTCTGGTCGAGGAGTACAGAATCGCTCGAGGGCGTAGACATTCAGGTGAACTTTTTCCATGGCAAACGGACCGGGCCGTAGCACTGTTCTACCCATGATAGCGGGAAAATCGGGAGCGGCGAGAGGAGCCCGCGAACCGGCGCCTCCACTTCTTCCTCAAAAACCCGCCGCCGGCTCCGATATGGGGGTTGTAGTCAACTCCACTGCCGGCGCGTGGTGAAACAGACGCCGGACCGGGAAAGGAGTCCCGGGGCAAGAAAGATTCAGGAGAGAATATGGCATTTTCAATCAATACAAACGTCCCCTCCCTACAGGCCCAGGACTACCTGCGGATCAGCCAGGAGTTTCAAGCAAAAACCATTAACCGCGTGACCAGCGGTCTGCGCATCGTCAGTTCGGGTGACGACGCGGCCGGGCTGGCGATCGCCAACTCGTTCCGCAGCGACCGCGCCGTGTTGACGCAGGGTATCCGCAACGCCAACGACGGTTTGTCGACGCTGCAGACCATCGATGGCGGCATCAACAACATTTCGCAACTGCTTGACCGGGCGCGAACGCTGGCGACGCAGTCGGCGACGGGAACCTTCAACGGATCGCGCGACGTATTGAACTCGGAATTCCAGAGCGTGGTTACCGAAATCAACCGCCAGGCGCAGTCGATCGGTCTTGACACCGGCGGGTTGTTTGCCAAATCGCTGCAGGTGTTCATCGGCGGCGGCCGGGCCAACGGCGGCACGACGGCGATTCAGAACGGCGCGGTTTCGGTGAATCTGACGACGTCGACCATTGATGCGCAGAGCTTGGGATTGCAGGGCGTGCAGGCGACCGGCACGACGGGAACCGATATCGGGACCGGGTCGGCGGCGACGAGCGTTTCCTCGATCCTGGCCAACACGGCCAATTCCGGATCGGTCGATAACGCCGGCTTCACCGATTTCATCTTCACCGGCCCCGGGTTCGGCGATTCCAATCAGGTAAAGATCAGCGTGAATACGGCCGGAGTGACCGACGCCGATACGCTGGTGACGGCGATCAACGCGGCGATCACCGGCGCCGGCAACGGAACTTCGGCGGCGGCGACGGCGTTCAAGAACGCGGGCATCCAGGCAACCGCGCTTACCGATGCCAACGGCGGGCGGCAGCTTTCGTTCCGGTCTTCTTCGGCGGCGTTCCAGGTGGAAGCCGGTGACCGGCTCTCGGCCGCATTCCTCGGCAAGTTCGAGCAGAACGCGACGTTGACCGGAACAACCACCACCGCCACGGTGGATACCAACGACACCCCCGGCGACACCGATACACTGAAAGTGAAAATCGACGGCGGATCGGAGTTGACCATCGCGGTGACCTCCGGCAATACGGTCTCCAAAGGGCAGATTGTGAAAGATCTGAACGCGAACGTGTCGTTTGCCGCCGGCGCCGAGGCCATTCTCGACGGCAATCAGATCGTGCTGCGTTCCAAGTCCAACAGCGACACCTCTTCGGTGCAGATCTCGACGGCGACGGCGTTGTCGACCAACCTCGGGCTGGCCGGCACGGCCTCGGCGGCGGATGCATCGACGGGCGCGAGCGTG
>JBGSME010000250.1:0-6989 GCA_041740335.1 Bryobacteraceae bacterium
CTTCCTGCCGGGCTTCTTCGTCGACGCCGTCTACTACGGCGACCGCGACGTCACCACCCAAGCGATCGACATTGCCAGTCCACCGCTGCCCCTGCGCATCGTCTACGGCAAGAACGCGCCGCGCGTCACCGGAACGGTGGAACGCGGCGAAGGCGCCACCGTCGTGCTGGTGCCGGAAAACGAAGCCCTGCGCGAAGCCTCGCAGTTCATCCGTAGCACCCGTTGCGATGCCCATGGCCGCTTCGCCATCGGCTCGCTCCGGCCAGGCGGCTACTACGCACTGGCGTTCCCCCGCATTGTTCGCGAAGCCCTGGAAAACGCCGACTTCGTGCGTCGCCTCATCCAAGGCGCCGCGCGCGTCGAGCTTCGGCCCGGCCAATCGACGAACGTCGAATTGAGGACGCAGCTCTGGCCGGACTACTGAGCCGCTTTGCGCCGCGCCAAATCATCGAGCAGGCGCGGCAGCACTATCCCAGGAAGCCGCAGAGAACGCCGGAGGACATCAGGCAACTCGGACAAGGCACCCGCCGCGCTATGGGAGTCTCCCCGCAGGAGCTTGGATCCCCGCTATCCCGGCGGATCAGGAATTGAGAGTCGCCGGCAGATTCGCTTCGCCATCAAGTTGGCGATCTCGACATGGCGAGGAACCGCTTCTGCGTGCCCGGTCTGAGGGTTCTCCCAAAGGGAGTGCTCTTTACCCTCGCGCCGAATGACGCAGCCGTGCCGCCGAAGGTGGCGCAGCAAGGTGTCGCGCTTCATCCGACAACAACGAGTTCTTGCTTGGCCTCCGGAGGAAGTGACCGCAAAGACTCTTCCCGGCGGTGTTCAAGAATGAGGGCAATTGCCTCCCGGAGGTTGTCGAGGCACTCGTCGCGTGTCTGGCCCTGCCCATTTGCACCTGGAACCTCAGCGCAGTATGCGATGTACCAAGAGCCGTCCTGCTCCACTACTGCCGTGAATTCGTTGCGCATGTTCATATTCTAGCCCCCCGCGAGCCGATAGAACCTGACTGATGGGGTTCGGTGTCGAACTGACCTGACCAAACTGATGATCGGCCGCGACCCCGTTGATCTCGAATGCAAGTAGACGGAGCAAGCCCCTGCGCGCCCGCGGGCTTCCGTGGCTGCCGTGGTTGACCTCCTAGGCCTTGAGTTCCTCGATTTGCTTCGTCGCGATCCCCACGGGGCGGTCGATTGGAATGCCGGCGCAGGCGAGCAGGGTGGTCAGCAGATCGCCCTGATTTCCTTTTGTATCCGCGAAGAAACGTCCCGTTTTGAGCGAACCGCCGCCTTTGCCGGCGATCACGAAGGGGAGGTTTTCGCGAGTGTGCTTGTTGCCATCCTCGAGCCCGGATCCCCACATCATGATGCAGTTGTCCAACAAGGTGCCGCCGCCTTCCCGCAAGCCGGCCATCTTCTTCACCATGTAGGCGAACTGCGCAATGTTGAATTCGGTGATCCTGGCGATCTTGCGAACCTTTTCCGGATCGTTGTTGTGATGGGTATTGGAGTGATGCTGGTCGTTGAAACCCAGTTCCGGATACGAGGCACCGTTGGGTGTGGAGCCGATGTAGGTGCTGACACGCGTCGTATCGGTCTGAAACGCGAGTATGTTCAGGTCGCACATCACCTGCATGTACTCGCTCCGTTTTTCGCCCTCTGGAATTCTGATCTCGATCGGCGGCGAATCGGAGGCGTGACGTTTGCTTTCGCGCACGCCGGCTTTCTCCAAAGCGGCCTCTTTCAGGCGGTACTCGATGGCAGCGATCCGCCGTTCCACTGAGCGAACGCTGTCCAGGTATTCATCGAGCTTCCGCTGGTCCGAGGCGGGCAATGTACGCCGGAGGTCTCTGGCGCCGCCCAGTACGATGTCCAACAAGCTTCGATCAAGCGCACTCAGCGGCGACGATTCACGCGCGCCGCCGCCCTGCTCCTGTTTGTTGAACAGGCGATAAAGCACGTTCCGCGGATTGACCTCGGCGGGGACCGCCTGCGTCGGGGAGCGAAAGCTACAGTGCGAGTAGTAACCCTCGTTCAGGCCTTCCTGGTTCTCCTTCCAGGTTTGTGGCATGGTGGCCAACTCGAGCGACGGCAAGGCGGTGAAGGCACCCACGTGGTTGGCCGCAATCTGATCCGCGGAAATCGCGATATTGATCTCGCTCCGCTTTTCGGCGGCCGGCAACATCGCCGTGAGCCAGGTAGAGAGTTCGAGTGCGTGCGGCGCCCCATTGAAGGGAGCGATGGGGACGCCGGAAATCCCCTTCATCACGACACAGCGATCGAGCACCGGGCGCAACGATTCCAGAGCCGGCGGCGGCGACGAGAGAAAACTTTCCGCACTGGCCGGCCAGAATTGATCCATGATCACCCCGTGGGGCATATACATGAATCCCAGGCGCACGGGCGGTTTGTCCGCTTTGCCCTTGGGGGTGTCGGCCCAGCCCAGGGAATCCATCAGCGGCAGGGCGAGTGAAACCCCCAACCCCTTCAGACAAGCCCGCCGGTCAATTCTGCTCATTGAGCCTCCTCTGTTCTTCGATTCGCCGATGCGTAAAAGGATAACTGGTAATCACGCCATTGATGAGCGCCCGCATGCGGTACCCATCGCCGGCGATCTCGCCCATCAAGTCATCCACCACGATTTCGTCGTAGCCTTCCAACTTGCGGCCCAAGGCATAGGCCAGCAGCTTCTCCATCAGATTGCGGGCAACGTCGCCGTTTCGCCCGGCGATAATGGCTTTCAGATCCGCGGGGCCGGCGAAACGCTTTGCGCCGGGAAGCTCACCGGCCGCATCAATTGGCTGGCCGTTGCTATCCCGGTCGCGCCATCGCCCGATAGCATCGAACTTCTCCAAGCCGAATCCGATCGGGTCGAGGATCTGATGACAATTGGCGCAGACGGGATTCGTGCGATGAAGCTCGGTCCGCTGACGGACCGTAAGACTCGCGACCGCCGTCTGATCCTGCTGGTCCAGCGCCGGGACGTCCGGCGGGGCGGCCGGCACATGTTCGCCGAGCACTTGTTCCAGCACCCACACGCCGCGCTTCACCGGACTCGTGCGATTCGGGAACGAGGTGGCGGCGAGAATGCCTGGCATTCCCAGCACTCCGCCGCGATTACCATCACTCAGCCGGACCTTCCGCATCTCCGGTCCCTTGACCGTTTTCTCCAGGCCGTAAATCGCAGCTAGGGTTCCATTCAGGTAGGTGTAATCGCTATCGACGAAACGGATGACGTTCTCGTTGTCCCGGACGATGCTCTCGAAGAACAGGCGGACTTCGTCATACATCGCCTGGCGCATCCCCGTCGTCATTTGCGGGAAGCTCTCCGGATCGAAAACTTGGCGCTTCAAACCGCCGACGCTCAGCCACTGTGCACCGAAGCCGTCAAACAGTGCCCTAGAACGGTGATCGTCCAGCAAACGTTTCGCCTGCGCCTTCAGAACCGCCGGCTCATGCAGCTTTCCGCTGTCGGCTAGAGACATCAGTTCGTCGTCGGGCATCGTAGCCCATAACAGATAAGACAAACGCGAGGCAAGTTGGTGATCGTCCAGCGAAACGATCCCGGTGCTCGACTCGGCTTCTCCAGCCGGCGTAATGAAAAGGAACTGAGGGGAAACGAGGACGGCCTTGAGCATCAGGTGAAGCGCCTCCGGGTAGGCCAATTTGTTACGCCTTCCCAGGTCGAAGGTGGCCACCAGGACATCCAGCTCTGCCTCCGCCGGTGGCCGGCGGTAGGCTTTCCGGGCAACAGACCGGGCGGCTTCCCGCGCCGCTGCCCGGGCCGCCGCTTCCCCGAGATGCTGCTTCCCCGGCGTGGCAGCTTGGCCGAACAGCCGTTTCTCAATTTCCGTCCGCCGGCCGCCTTGCAACGCCACAATCTGGCGCAACACCTTATCCGCGATCGTCAGATACTGCTCGAGTTGGAGGGACGAGAGCGAATTGAGGTATCCCTGGCCACTGACTTCATCCGGTAGTCCATCGGCAATCGATGGATCGACACCGAATAGGTCCCGCAGAGTGTTGCCGTACTCGGTTTTGGTCAATCGGCGGATGACGAATGGTCCCGGATCCTTCTCGCTGAGGTACTTCAGCTTCGCCAGCCAATCGCTGAACATCCGGCGGTCGGCATCGTCCGGCTGAGGCGCGCCTTTGGGCGGCATGTCATGCGCTTTCACTCGGGCGTCCGCTTTCTTCCACTGCTCGGTGAAGGCCGCGTGTCCGGGGGCCTTGAGTGCTGGTGAGAAATTGACTCCGCCCCGCGTCGGCCGCCTGTTCTGGTGGCAGGGCAAGCAATAGGTGGTGACAAAGGGCGTGACGCGGTCACGAAAGAACTGGTCCGCATCAGCCTTCAGGGCTTCGTGATTAGCGGCCATCGAGTAGCAAGGCAAGGCCAGGCATATCATCAGGCAGACGCCCAACGATACCGGCACATTCGAACTATGACGGGTCGCAAAAGCAGCGGCCATGTTTGAGGAGAGTCTCCGTGCAAAGTTTATCACGCCTTGCCGGTCGCGGCGGGCGCGGAAGGCGTTCATTCCGCGGGCTTCGATGGTTCGAGGCCGCTCCGGCGGAGCTTCGCGTGGTCCGCCCATTCAGCGCCGGATTCGTTCCAGCCGGCACAGGGCGGGGCGCTCTTAAAGCAGAACGATCATCGCCGCCCCGGCTCCGTTGTGCCGGCGAAGACTTAGGAGCGTTTGAGCGTATCCCTTTCCGCCGCCGACAGCGGACTCGCGGGAGGCATCTCATTGCGGGCAACCCGATGCAGCAACGGACTATCAGCGGGATTCCCGCGTTAAAGACGGTAGCCTTGGCGGCTGCCCTTGCGCGCCCCGGGCGCGCGAGGAGAAGTCCAGCCCTACGAGCCGAAGTCGTCGTTGTAGATCTCGGATGTAGTCCGAACGAGCATTCGCGAGGCAAGTTCAAAGGTTTCGAGAGCATTGGACCTTGGGCCTCGAAAGGTCAGAAAGGTCTGAGCACGATCACCATTAAGCGGGGGCGATCCGGAATGCATCACGCGCTACACGGAGAGAGCGGGGCGGTCCCAGTGGTCGATCTCCGTAAGGATCGTCCACCATATGGACGGGATTCCGCCGTTGATGGCGACCGCCACAACGTTGGGCTACTCTCGTGGAACTTCTGCAAACTGGAATACGTACCCTTGGAAGGTCACAAATCTTGCGCACAGAACGCCTCGAGGAACCAGTCACCGAAGAGCTGCGTAGTTCCGGCCCAAGGATTGTATGCCGCATTTGAGGAAACGCCGGCGTTGGCCGTACGTTGTTGGCTTGGCGGTGTGCTCATTTGGCTGGCTGGCGTTCGCGCTTGTTGCGACGCTTTATGGTTGGTGGCGGGAGCCCCTTGCGCCCAACGGAGAAGCCCGAGCCTTCGCGGAGGCTGTGGTTGGCAAAATCGATGCGCAGCGTCGCGGTAATGTCGTCTTCGTACTGATCGAAGCGGGCAAGCCTGTTCGCGAGTACGCGGCGTCAGTTCGTCAGCCAGTTGATCGTGACACGCTCTTCCAGGTGGCCTCCCTGAGCAAGTGGGTCTCGGCCTGGGGAGTAATGACGCTCGTGGAGGCGGGGAAGCTCGACCTTGACAAGCCAGTTGCCATCTACTTGAAACGCTGGAAATTGCCCGAAGGCGAATTCAACAATGATGCCGTCACTGTGCGCCGCCTGCTGAGTCACACCGCTGGACTCACCGACGGCCTGGGCTACGGCGGATTTCCTTCAGGCGCCGAAGTACAGTCGCTCGAAGACTCGCTCACGCGCGCCTCCGATGCTTCCCCGAACGCAGATGGACGCGTTCGGGTGGGCGTTGCTCCGGGAACCAAGTGGCGGTACTCAGGTGGCGGCTATACGCTTCTTCAACTGATTGTGGAGGAGGTAAGTGGTGAGTCCTTCGAGTCGTACATGAGGCGAGCCGTTTTTCAGCCACTCGGCATGAGTCGCTCCACGTATTTGGCAGGCGCTGGCGTATCCAATGTTGCGACGCTTTTCGATGCACAAGGGGCTGTCGCGACTCACTATCGCTTCACTTCACTCGCCGCCACCTCTCTCTATACGAGCGCGGCCGACATGACGCGATTCGTCGCGGCGCACGTGCGTGGCCCATCGGGGGAGGTGCCCGGCCGTGGTGTGCTCGCTCCCGCGACACTTGCCCTGATGCGCACTCCGCACGCCTCGCAGTACGGCATCGAAATCTGGGGACTCGGGACGATGCTTTATGCCCCGAATGGGGCGGGAGACTTTCTCATCGGCCATGACGGCAACAACGAGCCTGCGGTCAATACCGCAGTGCGGCTCGACCCGGCGACCGGCGATGGAATCGTCCTTTTAGAGACGGGAAATCGCCTCCTTGCCACGGAATTGGCTGGCGAATGGGTATATTGGAAGATCCGAAGCATCGACTTCTTGGCGTTCACGATGGCAAGCACGAACATGATCCGACTCTTAGTTGGCGGCTGGGTTGTGTTGTTGGTGACAACTTTTCTACTTTCCGGAAACGACGGCAAACCGTTCCGGGCTAAGCCACGTGCTGAGCGCTTCAAAGCCGCTTGTGCCCGCCTTTTCGCCCAGTGTAGAACTACTCATCCCGGATGACCCGCCACCCGGAGAAAGCCAACCTTTCCGCGAGACAAAGTGGATCTGGTACAGGTAACGCGTCAGGCTCCAGCAATCCAGACGAGCGCGTAGTCGGCGAGCAGCGCGCAGTGCCTGGAAACCGCTCCCTCGCGGTCGCGGCTCTGCCTCCTTTCGCGACTCCGAACCACCTTCGAAGTAGAATAGTGGACGCTCCACAACGTCATGCCATTTCCAAACCGTCTCCGCGCCGCATTTCTCGCCGCCGCGCTGCTCTATCCGGCAGCCGCCCAGGAAGAAAGCTCCACAGCCATCAAGAACCCCTTCACTTCCTCTGACGATCTGGCCGATGGCGCGCGCCGCTTTCTTTCCCAATGCGCCGGTTGCCACGGGCGCGACGGCCGCG
>JBGSME010000251.1:0-4627 GCA_041740335.1 Bryobacteraceae bacterium
CTTCGGCGGATCGGGAAGTTACATCTACGACGCGCAGCAGGTGTTGGCACACATGGGTGATTGGATCGAGCAAATCCGGCGGGGGGCGGCGGCGTGAAACTCGCTGTCTCGAACATCGCCTGGCCGGACGGCTGTGACGACGATGCATTCGGAGTACTGCGGGAAGGCAAGATTGACGCTTTAGAGATTGCGCCGACGCGCTTCTGGCCGGATTGGGGCGGGATCGGGGTGGAACCGGCAAAGCGGAAGGCAGCTGAACTCCACCTGGCCGGATTTCGAATCCCTTCTCTACAGGCATTGCTGTTTGCCAAGCCAGATTGCAAGCTATTCGGCACCGACGCGGAGCGGGAAAGGATGTTCGACCATCTGATGCTGTGCGCCGATATCGCGGAGGCTATGGGTGCGAACCGGCTCGTCTTTGGCGCGCCGAAGAACCGTGATCTGCGCGGACGGAGCGCCCCCGAGGCATACGGCATCGCGAAGGAGTTCTTCGCCGAGGTCGCGGGGCGTTTCGCCAGCCGCCATCTTGCGCTATGCCTCGAACCAAACCCTTCCCAGTATGGCTGTAACTTTATGGTCAAAGCCGATGAGGCGGCCGGCCTCGTCTATGCGGTTGACAACCCGGGGTTGCGGCTCCATCTGGACACAGCCTGCATGCTGCTTGCCGGCGACGACGCGGAAGCAGCGATTCGAGACCATCACGCGATCCTCGGGCACTTCCACGTGAGTGAGCCTTACCTCGGCGGCTTCGAGGAGCCTAGGGCCGATCACCGGCGAATTCGGGAAGCTCTCGAGAGCGCGAGTTACTCCGGATACGTGGCTCTGGAGATGCGCGCGGCGACGCCTCCCTTGCCCGGGCTTCGCACCGCGGTGGGCGAACTGATCGCGCAATACGCGGCACTATCCACGGAGGTAAAGTAAGTGTTGGCAACCGCGTCCTCAAGATCGGGTTGGGAAGTTCCCGCTTACAGGACTTACGAACTGCGGCGCCGCGCCTCTACCTATTGCGTATGCATTCCGGTCATCAATGAAGGGCAGCGTTTTCTGAGTCAACTCGAACGAATGGCCGCGCTGCCGGTGGCGGCCGATATCATTGTCGGAGACGGTGGCAGTAGCGACGGCAGCGCCGATCCGGACTTACTTGGGCGGTACGGTGTATCGGCGCTTCTGATCAAGGAAGGACCCGGGAAGCTAAGCGCCCAGCTTCGGATGTTATTTGCCTATGCGATCGAACGCGGATACCGCGGGATGGTCATGATGGACGGCAATGGCAAAGACGGTGTGGAGGCAATCCCTCGATTCCTGGAGGCGCTCGACGAAGGCTATGACTATGTGCAGGGGTCGCGGTACGTGGCCGGTGGATCCGAGGAGAACACGCCGCTTGACCGCGTGCTGGGATCCAGATTGATCCACGTGCCCCTACTGAGTCTCGCCGCAGGTTACAAATACACCGATACGACCAACGGCTTCCGCGCCGTTAGCACGCGGTTCCTCGAGGATCCGCGCGTTCAGCCGTTCCGCGATGTATTTGACACTTACAACCTGCACTATTACTTTTCAGTGCGTGCGCCCCGGCTGGGGTTTCGGGTGGCGGAGTTGCCGGTTCGTCGAGTTTACCCGGCGAATGGCCCGGTTCCGTCGAAGATCGGGGGAGTGCGTGGTAAGTGGGCGATCCTGAAGCTTCTCTTCTCGACAGTGTTGGGACGATACAATCCGCGTTGAGACTCCCGATCCTACCCCAGTGTCCCGGCTGGCATCCCGCCCAAAATGGGTTTGACGGCGGAACGAAGCCAATCTTTCTGGGGGTGAAAGCCACTTATTTTCAGTATTTTATGCCTGTTTCGCATTGGGTTCGACCCTGCATTTTTCCAGTCCCTCCCTTCGCCAATTGACTGCGCTCGCGCAGCTTACGTTTCGACTGTCCCATGGCCTGTCCAGGCTCCTGCAAACCCGAAACCGGGAAGCGGTTTCGAATCAAGCGATTCGGGATTTGGAACTCTTGTGAACGTGTGACGGACTCGTTACGCGGCTTGGTGTCAGGCTGGACGATGCCAGGCGAACAGACGCGCGTGCATCTCATCGAGAGTTGTCTTGTGCGCCGGTTCAGGCGCCAGATTGCGCATCTCGTTGGGATCGTCGCGCAGGTTGTACAGTTCCGGCGTGTCGGTTTTGTAGTAGCTGTATTTCCAGTCGCCCTGGCGGATCATGTAGCGCGGGTTTTTCGAAGACAGCCCGAACTCGGCAAAGACCGGCTCGCCGGAGGGGCGGCTGGGTTCGCGCAGGAAGGGCGTGAGGGACGGGGCGTCGAGTCCGGAAGGTACATCGATTCCGCACAAGTCGAGGAGAGTGGCCATCAGCGCGGCCTGGCTGACAGGCGCCTGGCAGACCGACCCTGCCTGGGTAACTCGTGGAACGCGAAAGATGAGCGGCACGCCTACGGACGGCTCATAGAATACGAACTTCTGGAACAGGCCATGATCGCCGAGCATTTCGCCATGGTCGGAGGAATAGACGACGATGGTGTTCTCGTCGAGACCCAGTTCGCTTAGCGTGGAGAGCACTTGACCGATCGACTCATCGAGGTGCGCCACGTTGCCGTAGTACATGGCGATCCGCTGTTTGGCGTTCTCCGGGATACGCACTTCCGCGGTCGGGGCATGGCGCTCGATGCGTGCGCGGATCTCTTTCGGAATACGATCGAGGTCGACTTTGCCCCAGGTATCCGGGAGCTTCATATCGGCGGCGCGGAACATGTCGGCGAAGCGCTGGGGCGGCATGTATGGGTCGTGGGGCTTCAGGTAAGACGCGATCAGGAAGAACGGATGATCCTTGGAGAAGCGCTTCAGGAAGCGGATGGACTCTCGCGAAACGAAGTTTTCGAAATGGTCGCGTTCCGGGATCAGCGAAGCGCGGCCGACGTGGACCATGCCCTCGCGGTGGTCCAGGGTTCGGTGGCCGATCCAGGGGTCCCCGAAATCCGCCCACAGATCATTGATTTGGGGCAGACCGGAACCGCCGTTGGCGCGGGATAGTTCGTCGGCGTAGAGCTGGGTTTTCGGACCGAGGTACTGATACCAGTCATTGAAGTCGAGGCGGTAATCGAAGCCGTGGGTTTGGGCATCGACGAAGTGCATCTTGCCGATGAGTCCGCTGATGTAGCCGGCCCGGGAGAAATGATGAGCCATGGTTGGGATCTCGAACGGCCATGGCACACCGTTGGTAAAGGCGCGGTGGTTGTGGGTGTAGAGTCCGGTGAGGATGGAAGCGCGTGAAGGCGTGCATACCGGATTGGTGCAATAGGCGTTGGAGAAACGTGTGCCGGCGGCGGCGAGGGAGTCGAGGTGTGGCGTGCGTGCGAGGGGGTCGCCCAAGTGCCCCATCACCGACGGCCGGTGCTGGTCAGACAGGAGGAACAAGACGTTGTTCCGCCGGGGGGATGGTTGGGGTTGCTGTGCCAGCGTGAGAGCGGGAGAGGCGAGGAACTGTTTGCGAGTGAGATCGGGCATGGCGTTGGATCAGAGGAGAACTTCCTTGACGACGCGTCCGTGGACGTCTGTCAAGCGGTAGTCGCGCCCGGCGTGGCGATAGGTGAGGCGGGTGTGATCGAGGCCGAGTTGATTGAGAATGGTTGCCTGGAGGTCATGCACACCGACGACGTTTTCGGCCACCTCATCGCCTTGCTCATCGCTTGCGCCCCAGACCATGCCGCCTCGGAAGCCGCCGCCGGCGACCCAGGAAGAATAGACCTTCGCGTGGTGACCGCGGCCTTCGGCGGTGGGATCGGGCACGGTGGGGGTACGGCCGAACTCGGTGGTCCAGACGACGACGGTGTCGTCGAGCATGCCACGTGACTTGAGATCCTTGATCAATCCGGCGATGGGCCGGTCGACGCGCGGTGCGAGCCGGTTGTAGTTGCCCATGTGGGCGTGAGCGTCCCAGTTATAGTCGATGGAGGTGCCGCCGTCGATGAGTTCAACGAAACGCACGCCTCGTTCCGCCATGCGCCGGGCAACGAGACATTGCCAGCCGAAGCCCTTGGTAGCGCCGCGTTCAAGGCCGTAGAGCTTGAGTGTGGCGTCAGACTCCTTGGCGATGTCGAAGGCTTCCGGAGCCTGCTTTTGCATGCCGAAGGCTGTTTCGAAAGACTTGATGCGCGCCGGAAGATTCGAGTCACCGCCGCGGCCGGCGAGATGCTGGCGATTGAAGTACTCCACCATTTCGAGTTCGGTTTGCTGGACTTCGGCCGAAGGGGAGCGCCGGGCCATGTTGGAGATGGGTTCCGGGCCGGGCACGATGCGGGTGCCCTGGTGCAGGACGGGGAGAAAGTCAGAACCGAAAACCTGGCCGCCGGCGTAGGGTAGCTCCGGCGCGATCACCATGAACGACGGGAGATTCTGATTCTCGGTGCCGAGGCCGTAGCTGATCCAGGATCCCATGCTTGGGCGGCTGAAGGTGGCGGAACCGGTGTGGATGCCGATAGTGGCGCCGAAGTGGTCGCCATTGATGTTCTTCATCGAACGGATGACGCAGATGTCGTCGATGACGCCGCCGATGTGCGGCAACAGACCGCTGACCTCAATACCGCTTTGGCCGTACTTTTTGAACTCCCAATCGGAACCTTTGAAGA
>JBGSME010000252.1:0-5204 GCA_041740335.1 Bryobacteraceae bacterium
GAGCCGCCGAGATGAGGCTTGATCCGGCGCGGATCGGCTACATCGGCTTTTCGGCCGGCTCCAACATGGGGCGCTCCGTGGTTGCAGCCGCTACCGCGGGCGACGCCAACTCGGCCGATCCGGTGAGCCGTGTCAGTTCCCGCCCGGACTATCTTGGCCTCGTCTACGGACCCGGCCGCGCCACGCCTGACGAGCAACTTAAGGATTTTCCGCCGACGTTCCTCTGCGCCGCCCAGTTCGACCGCGGTCCCGCGCTCGGTTCGGCGCAGTTCTTCGCTGACCTCACCAAGGCGGGCGCCATCGCGGAGTTGCACCTGTATCAGAAGGGCCGTCATGGATTCGGCAGCGGCTTCGGCACAAGTGACTTTGGCGCGTGGATGCCGGCGTTGCGCCATTTCCTCGAAGAAGGCGGGTTCCTGAAGAAATGAAGATTCCGTGGATCCTATTGGCGGCCGCCGCTCTCAGCGCCGCCGAACCAAAGGCCGGCTCCGTGGTGAACGACGGCTACGGCGATTTCGTCTTCGTCCCTGCCGGCTCGTTCAAAATGGGCGACAACAATGGCGACGGCGAAGCGCGCGAACGCCCCGTGCATACGGTTGACCTCGATGCTTTCTACATCGGTAAGTTCGAAGTTACCAACGGCGACTGGCGTAAGTTCCGTGACGATCCCGGGTACGACGATGCGAAGTTCTGGCCCGGCGGACGCCCTCTTCCCAAAGACCAGATTCCCTACTGGAACGATCCTCGGAACCACGGCGGCGGCACTCCCGATAGCGATCGCTACCCGGTGCTGGGCGTCAACTGGGACGGTGCTACAGCGTACTGCAACTGGCTGAGCGCCAAGACCGGAAAAAAGTATCGCCTGCCGACGGAAGCCGAATGGGAGAAAGCCGCGCGAGGTGCCGATCAGCGCCGGTATCCGTGGGGCGGCTCGATCGACCACAGCTTTGCCACTTACGTGAAGGACGCCAGCTTCGTCACCGCCACCGCGGTGGGAACCAACGAAAAGGGCGCATCTCCATACGGCGCGCAAGACATGGCCGGCAACGTGATGGAGTGGTGCCAGGATTGGTACAGCCGTGACTACTATTCGGTGTCGCCGCGCAAGAATCCGAAGGGTCCCGCCTCGGGCGCGTACCGCGTCATGCGCGGCGGAACATTCTTCGAAGACGCGTTTGACCTGCGGACCTACCGGCGTTCGGCGGCTTGGCCGTCGTTTCAGGCGTACCGCATGGTCGGGTTTCGCCCGGTGCGCGAACCATAGGAAAATCAGAGAAGATGACCAAGACCCAGCTACACTACCACCTCTCCCGTCCCCTGGATGAAACGTTGATGAATCGCGTCGCCAACGCGCCTCGCCTATTCGGAATGCTGCGCGTGCAACCGGTGCAATCGGCCGGCGGCGCACTGGACGAACTCGTCGTTGACTATGACGCCTCGCGCCTGACACTGGCGCAAGTGGACGCCGCCCTGCATCGGGCTGGGCTCCCGGCCACTCGCCGCGCCTGACCCGTAGCGATATGGAGGCCTTTCTCAACGCGGCCCGCAAAGGCGATGTGGCGGAACTCGAATCGTTGCTTGCGGCAGATCCAGACGTTCTGAATGCCCGGAACAACCTCGGTCAAAGCGCGATCCTGCTTGCCCGCTATCACCGCCAGCAGCAGGCCGTGGACTTCCTTCTGGCCCGCAATCCCGACTTGACCCTGCACGAAGCCTGCGCGGTGGGCCAAGGGGACCGCGTACGCGAGATCGTCTCGCGGAAGAGCGCGCCGGCAATCGACAGCCATTCCGCGGACGGGTTCACGCCTCTCTCCCTCGCCTGCTTCTTCGGGCACCAGGAGATTGCCGGATACCTCGTCGACCAGGGCGCGAACGTGAACCTCGCGGCGGCGAATCCGATGAAGGTCGCCCCCTTGCACGCAGCCGTGGCGTCGCATCATTTCTGGATCGCGCAGATGCTGGTGTCAAACGGCGCGGACGTGAATCAATTGCAGCAGGGCGGGTTCACGCCGCTCCACGCGGCGGCGCAGAATGGCGATGAGCAGGCAGTGCGGCTTTTGCTCGAGAACAACGCCGACCGTAAGACGCGAGCCGACTCGGGGCAGACGGCGCTCGACTTGGCGCTCCTCAAAGGTCATGCGGCCGTTGTTGACTTGCTTGACCCGCCGGAAGCGCAGCCTTAATTCAGCGCTCGCCTCCCGGCACTGTTCGCGCCTCCCATTGCCTCGCGATCTGCTGGCAGCAGACATGGAGGGGTATACGCTCACCGTGGCCAGTATCGCAAATCGCACGCCTGCGGTGAGCGGCGCGCCGCCCCAAAGGCTAGCCAGAATTCCACCGCCGAGATAGTAAGGGACCGCCCACACCTGTATCGACCGCCAGGCGTTCTGAACCGAAGTGTTCTGGATCAGGCATAGGATGACAGCCACAAGAATCGTATTGGCCACCAGCAGCACCACTCCGGCCACCGCCAGGAACGGCGCCTGCATCGTACCGCTTCCGGCCACCGCCAATCCATGCGCCACTCCGTAGGCCAGCGAACCGGCTATCGCCAGTGCCGCGGCACTGAAAGCCACTTGCAGCTCGGTTGGCGATCGCTTGGGCTTCCACAATGATTGCACCAGAGCCGAAACCACGCTAATCGCCACCGTCTCGGGCCAACTGAGCTCGCCGGCCGCCAACAGCAGGAAGACGAAGGCCGGCGACATCGTGCCGTCCATTCCCGGCAGATTTACTTTAAACGTGGATGCCACGGCGGCCAGACCCAGGCAAGCGGCGAATAGCGCGAGGTCGGCCGGGTTCCACAGCAGCAGTGCGCCTACCGCGAGCATCACTCCCGTGGCCACCACTGCGCGGGCGTAGATAAGGGCATTTCCAGGCATGGGGTTTCTCCGGGCGCCGTCAAGGCTTGCCTAGTTGTCGCCCAGTCCCTCCTGAGACATCGAGAACGGAATGCTAGAGCCCCAAACGACGTTGGTTCCCCAAATCACGTTATACCCCGAAGTGACATTGGTTCCCCAAACGATGTTCGAGCCCCAAACCACGTTGTTGGCCTGCAGCACGTTCGTTCCCCACACAATGTTGGTGCCCCAAACGATATTGGTTCCCCAGACGATGTTCAGCCCAGTTAGATCCGGATAGTCCGTCGAGAGAACCACCTTGCCATTCTGCAACAGCACCCGCGGCGAGAGCGCCGATTGCGTGGAGCCGATCTTGTCGCTGCTTGCGAGCGCGGCCTCGAGATCCAGGTACCCGGCCCCGACGGTAAAGATATCATGCTGTTCATTGAAGGTGGTATTGGTGGTGGAGTCGTAGATCGAAGCGGTCGCCGCCATCCCCTTCCAGGCCGTTTTCATCAGCCGCGCTTTCACCTGATCGGGCGTGAGCTTTGCATCCTTCTGGATCAGCAGCGCGGCTGCCGCTGACACCACGGGCGCGGCCATCGAAGTGCCGCTCAATGTCAGGAAACTGCCCGTGGTGTACTCGATCTTCTTGATGTTACCGGGAAGCGCCTTGGTGAGCGTGCTGGGGAAAACGGTCCGCGCCAGCATGAGATTTCCGGGAGCGACGATGTCCGGCTTCACCACGTGATCGAGGAACGTCGGCCCCTTGGAGCTGTAAGTGGCGATGGTGTCGTCACGTCGCGAGTCTTTTTCTCCATCGTAGGGATCCCTCATCGCACCCACGGTAATCACGAACGGATCGTTGCCCGGCGAAGCGATGGTGCCGTACCCTTCCGTAAGCGAGTAACGCCCCAGATTGCCGGCTGCCACGACAACCACAATGCCCGCGTTCCAGGCCCGCTCAACCGCCTGGCAGAGAGGATCGTCGGCGAAATCGTCGAAGACCGGCCGCCCTAGTGACAGATTCATCACGCGGATGTTATAGGTGTTCTTCAGCGCAATGGCGCGGTCGATCGCCGCGATCACCCACGAGTCACGCCCGAATCCGGACTGATCCAGGACGCGCAAATTCACGATCTTGACCCCGGGCGCCACGCTGGTGCTGTACGCGTTGTCGCAGTCGTCGTTGGAGGCCAGGATCGAAGCGACATGGGAGCCGTGCCCGAATCGATCACTCGTCGTGTTGTCGGAGGTGAAGTTCTCACTGTAAACGATTCTCGATGTCGAGCATGCCTTCGAGGTCCCGAATCCCGGTAGGTTGTCGACACCGCTATCGATCACGGCGACGGCGATGCCCTTCCCGTCTTGCGATGTTGAGCTGCTCAGCCCGAGCACCTTTCGTACGTTGCGCTGGTCATAGGTAGAGCTGCCCGATCTGCTCGACTCGCCCGTGGACGAGATGGAACGGTCCGGCATGATCGACCGGATCTTGTGATCTTTCCTCAGTTGCTCCAACACACCGCGGTTGGCGCGCAACGTTCCGATCCCGACCCCTGGGAAGTTTCGGAAATTCCGGCCGCCCTGCGAACGAACCTTGTCTTCCCGGTTCCTACGATCGCTCTCGCTGTCGTCATCCTCGTACACGAGAATGACATCGAACTCGCCAGCGGTCGACCGTGAGATTACGTCGGAGACCTTCACGTCCTGATTTCGCCGTTTGTCTCCAAAGGCCACCGGTGCCATCGCAACAAGGAGAGCACACCAGGCAGCCAGCTGTTTCATCATGGCTTGGACATTGCACGTCCCTAGCCAGATCCGGATGCACTCATAAGTGATTTTGAATCAACACAAAGGCATCGGATGGATGCAAAGGCCGCAACCAAATCCACGGCCGCGCGGACAGGTTGTCCGGACGATTTGTCGCCTTACCCGGATCGCAGGACCCGCTTCACCCCGCGCCGCAACGTCTCCCAATGGTCCACCCGCCGGGCCAGTTCCTTGCGCCCGGCCTTCGTCAATTGATACACCCGCGCCCGCCGCCCTGCCTCTGTCTTCCGCCACTCCGCTTCGACGAATCCACCGCGCTCCAGCCGGTGCAGCGCCGGGTACAGTGACCCATCCTCCACCTGCAGCAACCCCTCCGACACCGTCCGGATATGAACCGCGATCCCAAAGCCATGCTGCGCGCCGCCTTCAAGCGTCTTGAGGACCAGCAAATCCAACGCGCCCAGAAGAACGTGCGTACCTTCGGCAATGGGCGTTGCTTTCATGCTACGGAAGCGCGAACGCCACCAGCTCATCCGAATAGGTGCCGTTATACTTGTTCCCGCCCCCCACCGCGATCACCACGAACTGCTTCCC
>JBGSME010000253.1:0-2297 GCA_041740335.1 Bryobacteraceae bacterium
CCGACCAGAGCGGAGAGCCGCGCCAGTTCCTCCTTGATCCGCGCGAAGGCCGCGGCCGGATCCTTGCTGGTACGGGCGAGTTCCACGGCGAAGCCCATGCGCGCCAGCGGTGAGCGCAGTTCGTGAGAGACGTCCTGGAGCAGGCGGCGCTCGGCGACAAGGAGGTTTTCGATGCGGTCCGCCATACGGTCAAAGTCGCGGGAGAGATCGCCGAGCTCATCGCGGCGCCGCGAGTGCATGCGGCTCCCGAGAGTTCCCTCGCCGAATTGCGCCACCTTGCTGCGCAGCGCGCGAATGGGTTTCACGAAATGCATTGCCAGCCCGTAGCTCAGCAGGATCACCAGAAAGACGACGGAAAGGTAGTAAGGCAGGATGCGCCAGGGATCAATGGTGGCGCGGGGCTTGGCGAGCAGCGTGAATTCGCCATCGGGCGAGCGAACGCTTAGCGCGGGAGGACCGGAGAGCATCGCGAAGAAACTGGGGCGCTGCCCGCCGGAGCCTTTGCGGCGCCACGGCGGTTCCATCGGCCGGGCGGCTTTGACGGCACCGGAAAGATCGCGTCCGGTGACAAGATCCATGCCCTGCCGGTCAACAAGATTGTACTGTCCGGGACTTTGCTGTTGGAAGAGCAGGAGTTGTTCGGCGAGTTCCACCGGACCGCCTTCGGAATAGGCCCGGCGCGCTTCTTCCAACTGGGCTATATGGAGCCGGCCGGGAAAGGGCCGTTGCGGCGCATTGCTGACCATCCACGCCGTGGTAAGAAAAAACGCCACGAACGACAAACCCAGCGTGAGGCCGAACCAACCGAGCACCTTGCCGAAAATAGTGGCGCGGATCGTCATCGCTGGGATTCCAGGCAAAACTGGTAGCCGACGCCCCGGATGGTGACAATCACCGGGCGGCCACGGTCGAGCTTCTTACGCAGATGGCTGACGTGAACATCGATCGACCGGTCAAACGGCGTCGACTCACGCTGGTAGAGCCGCTGCATCAGGTCATCGCGGGAAACCACGCGGCCGGCGGCATTCATCAACGTCTGCAGAATGTCGAATTCCACCGACGTCAATTCCACCGGCTGGCCGTCGAGATGGACGCGGCGCGCACCGGCGTCCAGATGGACTCCGGATACCTCCACGTGCTGGCTGGCGGCCTGGGCAGTTGGGCGGGCGCGGCGCAGAATGGCGTGCACGCGAGCCACCAGTTCATGCGGGTCAAACGGTTTGGGGAGATAATCGTCGGCGCCGGAATTCAAACCCTCGATGCGGCTGGCGCCGTCGGTGCGCGCGGTGAGCATGAGGACGGGAATCGCGCTCGACTGGCGAAGCTGGCGGAGAACTTCGAAGCCGTCCATCACCGGCATCATGACGTCGAGCAGAACCAGGTCAAACCGGCCGGAGCGAGCCAGTTCGAGGCCGCGTTTTCCCTCGTGAGCTACCTCGACAGCGAGATCCTGTTGCGCGAAGAACTCCCGCATGAGGCTGCACAGTTCTTCGTCATCGTCAACCAGCAGCAGTGAGGGAGATTCGCCCACGAGCCTATTGTGCTACGGGAATGGCCCCCGCCGCGATAGGCGAAAGACTGCTTTAACAAAACTTTAAAGGGCGCTGGGGCAAGGTGGATCAGCCGGCGGCCACCGGATCTTCGGCTTCCGCGGCGGTGAAATAAGCGCAATCGGGGTGCTGGAAGACGATCGCGCTGACGCTGGCTTCGGGCTCCATCATCATGCCTTCGGTGAGCGCGACGCCGATTTCGTCCGGACGGAGAAGGGTCCATATGCCCTGCTGGTCGTCCAGATTCGGACACGCCGGGTAGCCGAAGCTGTAGCGTTTGCCGCGGTAGCGCGAGGTGAAACGCTGCTGCATCGTGGTTTCGGGCGCGTCGGCAAATCCCCATTCCTCGCGGAGACGGCGATGCAGATACTCGGCGGCGCCCTCGGCGGTTTCGATCGCCAACGCTTGCAGTGCGTGGGCCTTCAAGTACTGGCCTGCCTGTTTCGCCTCTTCGGACCGTTCGCGGATGCCTTCGCCGGCCGTAACCACGAACAAAGCGATGTGATCGCGTTTTCCGTCCACCGCGGGGAGGATGTAATCGCTCAGGCACAGGCCGTTGTCCCTCGGTTGGCGGCCGAACTGAAACGTGTGTACGATCCGCGCGCCAGATTCGTCGAACAACCGGAGCGCGTTGCCTTCCCGCTCCGCCGGGAAGAACTGCCAGACGGCGCGCACCTTCATGAACCCGGCGGCTTCGGCCTTCACCTCTTCCACATCATGGAACAGCGCCAAAGCTTTCGGATCGCG
>JBGSME010000254.1:0-3469 GCA_041740335.1 Bryobacteraceae bacterium
TGCCGACATCGGCTGCGGCCGCGGGCAGTCCACCGTAAACATGGCAGCGGCGTTTCCCAAGTCGCAGTTCGTTGGCATCGACTATCACGAGCCCAGTATTGCCGCGGCCATGGAACTGGCGCGCGATCGCGGGCTGACGAACACCGAGTTCGTGCGCGGCCCCGCCGAACAACTTCCCATGGATCGCCCCTACGACCTCGTCTGCAGCTTCGACTGCATTCATGACATGGTGGACCCGTTGTCAACGCTCAAGACCATCCACTCCGCCATGCACGAAGACGGCGTCTACCTCTGGTCGGAACCCAACGCGTCGCACGAGGAGATGGAAAATCGCAATCCGATCGGCCGCGCCTTCCACGCCATTAGTCCGATACATTGCATGACCGTCTCTCTGGCGCACGACGGCGCCGGATTGGGCACGGTGATCGGAGAGCAAGGCGCGCGAAAGCTGGCCACCGAGGCCGGATTCGAAATGTTCGGCCGGCTTCCCATCGACAATCCGTTCAACCAGTTCTTCCTCTTACGCAAGCACCAGGCGAGATAGCTGGCCTGAACACGTCCGCAGATCCGGACGCGTCGAGCGCACGCGTCGAGCGCACCTTGACTCTGCCACCCCGAAAGAGATGTAATGTTCTCCATTCGAACTTCAGATTCGGGAGGCACTATGTGCAAGGGTTTTCTCACCGGGGTGATCGTGTTGCTGCTCGCCGCGTCCTACGCGAACGCTCAGACCGCTTCGGCGAAGGTCGTCGGCCGCGTTACCGATCCCAGCGGCGCTGTCATCCCCGGCGTCAACGTCAAGATCGAGAACATCGATACCGGTATCAGCCAGACGGTCGCCGCAAACGCCGAAGGCTACTACGCCGCGTCGTTTCTCAGCCCCGGTAATTATCGGATGTCGGCATCGTCGCCCGGTTTCCAGACCATCACGCGGTCCGGCATCCGCCTCACCGTCGATCAGGAGGCCCGCCTCGACATCGAGATGCGCGTCGGTGAGGTAACCGAAACCATCGAAGTTACTCAATCGGCCCCGCTGCTCGAAAGTGAAAACGCCGTCGTCGGCCAGGTCATCGACAATAAGTCCGTCGCCGAAATGCCTCTCAACGGCCGTAGCGCATGGAACCTTTCCCAGTTGGCCGGCGCTACCATCTTCATCCGCGGCATTGGCGACGCCAGCGAGATTCCGGTTACCAGCATGGCCGGCAGCCGGACCTTCACACAGGGCCTGTTCGTCGACGGCGGTTCCGTCCAGAAGACCGGTCTCTCTCGCGCCATGGCCGAGATGGCCCCAATGGTGGACGCCCTCGAAGAGTTCAAGGTGATCACCAATAACTACGCCGCCGAGTATGGCCGGTCCGCTGGCGGCGTCTTCACCGCGGTGACCAAGTCCGGCACCAACCAGTTCCACGGCAACCTGTTCGAGTTCTTCCGGAACGACGCCATGGACGCGCGTAACTTCTTCTCCACCACCCAGCCCCCTCTCCGCTACAACCAATACGGCGGAACCCTCGGCGGACCCATCATCCGCAACAAAACCCATTTCTTTCTAGCCTACGAAGGTACTCGAACCACCACCGGCAGTCCGCTGGTCCTTACGATGCCCACCGCGGAAAAACGCGCCGGTATCTTTACCGGACTCACTGACGTCGCCGGCCGCCCCATCCAACTCTACGATCCCAACACCACGCGGCAGTCTCCCTCCGATGCCACTCGCAAGATCCGTGATCCGTTTGCTGGTAACGTGATCCCCCGGAGCCTGTTCGATCCCGTGTCGCTCCGCCTGCTCGAGTTCTATCCAGATCCCAATCAACCAGGCAATCTCGCCGGAGCCAATAACTACATCGTCAACCAGAAGCCGTCGCGTAAGCAGCAGCATGGCACCATCCGGGTTGACCATGCATTCAGCGAGAAAAACAAGATCTTTGGCCGCTACATGGCCCAGTTCAACGACGTTCCGCAGGTCGCGGTGCTTCCCAATCCAGCCGCATCCGGCATCGGTTCCTCCACGCGCAACGTTGGCAACCTCGCCCACAACTTCACCGGCACCTGGATCCATCTGTTCTCTTCGTCCACGATCAATGACTTCAAGTTCAGCCACCTGAAGCAATTTCGCGACATCACCCACAACAGCGCCGGTGAGGACTGGCCGAACAAACTCGGCGTCCGTGGCGTCGACCCTCTCGTCTTCCCCACCTTCACTCCTTCCGGGTACACCCGCCTCGGAACGCCTAACGTATTTCGCACCCAACGCGGCCCCACCTTCCAGATCTCCGACACCGGCACCTATATGACAGGCCGCCATACCGTCAAGGCTGGCTTTGAGTACCGTTGGAACGGTTCTTCCGATCTGTTACGCGTGGAGCCCAGCGGCAACTTCACCTTCGGGCCCACCGGCACCGGCCTCCAGAGTACGGCCCGCACCGGCGATGGATTCGCCTCCATGCTCCTCGGCTTCGCCACCCAGGCCAGCGTCCGCGACAATCCGACGCTCACCTACCGCAATAGCTACTACGGCGCATTCCTGCAGGATGACTGGAAGATCACACCCACGCTCACACTCAACCTCGGTCTCCGCTACGACGTCGAAACCCCGCGGACTTCGCCCGAGAATCAGTCGAGCGGATTCGACAGAAGTAAGGTGCATCCAGAGGCGCGTGTCCCCGGCGTCGTTACCTTCGCCGGTGTCGGCGGTGAGCCGCGCACCCTCTACGACAACGACTTCAACAATTTCGGACCCCGCTTCGGTTTCGCCTGGCGTCCCTTCGGGCAGGCCACAGTGGTTCGCGGCGGCTATGGCATCTTCTTCGGTAACCGGAACGACATTGGCGACGCGGCTTCCGGCGCCGCGCTCGGCTTCGCCACCCAGCAGCTTCTCGTCAGCCCCGATGCCGGTCAGACCCCGGCTCTGCTGCTGCGCAACGGGTTTCCCCCATACTCGGCCCCTGGACCCGATTCGCGAACCGATGCGTACGGCGTTGGCACGCCCGTCGACTTCTTCGAACGTGTCCGCGCCACGCCCTATTCCCAGCAGATGAACTTCGGCTTGCAGCATCAACTCCGTTCGGTGCTCGTCGAGGCGCAGTACCTCGGCAACCTCGGCCGCAAGCTCACCGGCAACAACATCAGCATGAATCAGGTGCGCCCGGAACTGGTGGGCGGCGCAGGTTCCATCCAATCCCGCCGTCCCTTCCCGCAGTTCACCGATCTCACCATCAACGCGCCGCTCTGGGGTATGTCCACCTACCACGCGATGCTGCTCCGTGCTGAGAAGCGCTATAGCGACGGACTCCAGTTCCTGGCCACGTATACCTTCTCCAAGTTCATCGATAACGTCGATGCCATCGCCAGCGGCGACTTCGGCGGCACCCCCGGCGCCGGCTATCAGGACTTCTACAATCGCCAGCTCGACAAAGCCCTCAGCCCCAACGATCTCACCCACAACCTCACGTTCAACGTGATCTGGGACCTT
>JBGSME010000255.1:0-4093 GCA_041740335.1 Bryobacteraceae bacterium
GGAACCGCTCCCGCGAGCCGGCCGTGTTCAACCGCGCGCGTTGCTCCCGCCACTGCTGCCACTGCCCAATGCTGTCACCGAAACCATCGCCGAGAATTTCCTTTTGCCGGATTCCGAACGTGGACTCGATGCCCAGGGTGAGTTTTGCCGGATCCCACCAGACGACGCCGTGCTCGCCGGTTCGCGGAATGTGCAGACCGGGTTTCACCGAAAGGTCCTCGCCGGAGAGGAGATCGGAGGGCCGCTCGAGCACCGTGGTTTGTCCGAAGGGAGGACAACCGGGCGGGCCATCCGCCATGCGGCGGCGGTCAAACGCCGGGTAGATCGACTTGTTCAACGGTTCGAGCCACCCACCGCGCTCTTCGTCGCCGACGGCCGGAACGACCAGCAAGTCTTTGGCGCGTGTGGCGGCGACATAGGCGACCCGGACGCCCTCCGCCTTCTCGCGGCCGGCTTCGATGTCGCGATGTTGCACCAGTTCCCACGGCGTGCATCCGAGCAGACGTTGGGCGCAAATTCCGCGTTCGGCGTCTACGAACCGCTGCGGCTCCCAGGACTGCAGATTCGCTGTCATGTCGGCAAGAACCACCACTGGGAACTCAAGCCCCTTGGCCGCGTGTACGGTCATCAGCCGTATTCCTTCCGCGCCTTCTTCGAGCACCGGCGCCTCGGCGGAATCGGCCTTCTTCGCCTGCCCTTCCAGATACTCGACGAAGCCGCGAAACGAAATGCCGCCTTCCATTTCGTGTGACCTGGCCAGATCGCAAATACGGCGAACATTGGCGAGCACCTGATGCCCAGCCGGGCGGAGTGCGAAGCCGGCGTGGGCGCGCGTGGCTTCGAGAAGGAGGTTTACGGTTTCCACAACCGGGCGATGATTGCGCCGCCGATGCAGATTCGCCATCGCATCGAGTGCCTGCCAGACCGGCACATAGTCGGTAGACGTTTCCTGTTCGCGCGCCTGGAACGGATGCATGCGTCCGAAGCGGTGCCGGAACTTCAGCAGGGTGGCATCCGGAATCGCGAACAGCGATCCGCGCATTGCCGCGTAGAGAGAGAGCTCATCGTCGGGCCACTCAATAGCCGTTAGAGCTGCGCGCATCGTCTCTACTTCTTCCCGGCTGTGAAACGATCGCGAGCCGACGAGCAAATGCGGAATCCCCCGCGCCTCCAGGTGCCGCGTATACTCGCGGGTGATGTCGACGCCGAAATTGGTGAACCGCCGGAACAGGATGCAAATGTGACGGGGCGCGATCGCGACGCGTTCTTCGCCGCCTTCGGGATCGCGAATCGTCCAGCCGCTCTCGTTTAACAGCCAGCCGAGCCACGCGGCCACGGTTTCCGGCAGGCATGCGTCGATGGCCGCCTTCGACACGTTTCGCATGCCGTACGGCCTTGGCGGCGGCAGCACAATGACAGCCGGCTGGGTTTCGCTGGCTTCGGCGTGCTGTTCGAGCGGAACATATTGTGCTTGGCCGGCAATGTGATCTCCGGTCATTTCGCTGGCGAAGGCCGCGTTTACGCACTGCTGGATCGCCGGAACACTGCGGAAGCTTTTCCGCAGATACGTGATTCCCACGCCAAGCTCTTCCAGCCGTTCCCGCAGCGTCTGATAGAGCACGACATCGGCCCGGCGGAACTTGTAGATCGATTGCTTGGGGTCGCCGACGACGAAAAGCTTGCCGGCCACCGGTTTCACTTTCAGCCAGTCGCCTTCTTCCGGGTCGCTCGCCGCCAACAACAGGATCAGTTCGGCTTGCAGAGGATCGGTGTCTTGAAACTCGTCGACGAACAGATGCGTGTAGCGTTGCTGCAGATACGCGCGAACTTCGACGTTATCCCGCACGAGGTCGCGCGCGAGAATCAGCAGATCGAGAAAATCGAGTTGGCCGGACTGGCGCTTGGCTTCCTCGTACCGGTCCACCAGATTCGACATCTCCTCGCGCAAATGCCATGCCAGGTCTGCGTCGGCGTCGCGGCGGAAGTTTTCGAGCGTCGCCTGCAATTGCTCGATGCCCCTGCGCTTCATTTGCCTCATCTCTCGCTGCAGTTTCAATAGCAGAGCCTCGAGCGTGTCGTGATCGATGCGCTCCGCGCCAGCCCGCTCAAGCCACTCCGCGAAATCGTGAACGGGACGGATTGCCCGCGACATGGTGACGGCCGCGTTTTGGACTACACCGACGAGGTGGCTGATCTCGCCTTCGCGATCGAAGTGCGCATGTTCCCAAGCCGCCGGATGGTCCCGCCATTCGATCAGAGCCCGGCCGGCGAATTTCAATTGATCGAGCGGCGGAGTGGAATCCCGATTGTCGCGCCAGGCGAGCCGGATCAGTGCGCGGCACAGCCCAGGGGCAGACTGGTTTAGTTTTTCCTGAATCCAGCCGCGGAAAGCCCGGTTGAAAATACGGTCGGACTCGGTTTCCGGCATCTCCACAAAAGCCGGATCCACGCGAGCCTCCACCGGACGCTCGCGAAGAATCTGCGCGCAGAAGGAATGAATGGTCCCGATGGTGGCTTCTTCCAGGCGTGCCAGCGCGTCTTCGAGATTCTTCCGCGCGGCGTCTCCCGAAGGCGCGGACCGGCGCTGGTCCAGTTCCTGCCGCAAGCGCAATTTTAATTCGCCCGCGGCCTTATGCGTGAATGTCACCGCCGCGATACGATCGACCGTGGTGCGTCCGGACTCGAGTACACTCACGATCCGGCGCACCAGTTCCGACGTCTTTCCGGTACCGGCGGCGGCCTCTACAATCAGGGACTCGTCGAGTGAGGCGCGGATGCGTGCGCGTGCTTGTTCGTCGCTAGGGTATGTCGACGGGCTGGGCGTCATGATCGTGTATTTCGCGCTTATGTTACCTTACCAGCGTGGCACGATTTCAACGGCTGGCCGTATTGCTGGCCGGCTCCGCCATCATGGCAGGGGCCGCCGACTGGTCCTATTTCCGTTCCGGACCGGTGGAGGTTTGGACCGATGGCGACACCGATAGCGCCCGGGCGGCGATGGCCACTTTCGATCAACTGCGATATTGGACCGCTCGCGTGTTGGGCCGCGACGAAATGAACCCGCTGTGGCCGGTCCGCCTGATCGTGCTCAAGAAGCCTGGCGCTCGCCGCACGCCGCATCTTCAACTGAGGCGCGACGCTTATACGGCGCTGCTCGGCGCCAAGGATCGCGTACCTGCCGCGTGGCTGGCCGACTATGCCCGCATCCTTCTGCGCGACGATGCGAAGGTGATGCCGCGCCATGTGGAAGAAAGCCTGATCGCGTTGCTCTCCGGCATGGAGGTGACCAACAGCCGCATTCTCCTCGGAACACCGCCGCCGAACCCGGATCGCGATTACGCTCGCATGCATCTCTTCCTCGTTGATCCGGAGTGGGCCGGACGCGCGCGGGTCTTCCTCTCCAATCTCCAGCAGGGTGCGCCGTTCGACACGGCGTACCGCAACGCTTTCGAGAAATCAGAGAAGGAGGTGGAAGCCGAAGTGGAGAGTTACTTCCGCGCCGGGCGCTTTGAGCCGAAGCAAGTCTCCGGGAAGCCTCTCAATGCCGAGCGCGACTATCGCGAACGTCCCGGTGAGGAGGCGCGCGCGCAACTGCTACTCGCCGACGCGACAGGCGATGCCGGCGGTTATCGCGCACTGCTGAATGCATCCGGGAAGAATCCGGATGCGTTCGAAGGCGCGGGCATGTTGCTCGAAGCTACTCAGAGCGGCAGCGAGAGCGCCCGCGCATGGTTCCGCTATGCGGCGGAGGAGAAGGATGTGGAGAAGGCCCGGGTTGCGCTGCGGAAGGCGATCGACCTCAATCCGCGTTGGGCGGAACCGCACGCGCGGTGGGCTGAACTGGAGACCGACGCCGGGCGCAAGGTGCCGCCCTATCAGAAAGCGGCCGAACTCGATCCACGCAACACGGCTTACTGGATTGCGCTGGCCCGGGCACAGTCGGACGCAAAGGACTTCGCCGGTGCCGCGCGGTCATGGCGGTCAGCCGAAATCTCGGCGCCCGATGAAGCCTCACGGGCAGCGATCGCCGGGCAGCGCAAAGCCTACGATCAATTGCGCTATGACCTCGAGGCCGCGGAGCGCCGGCGCCTGG
>JBGSME010000256.1:0-6390 GCA_041740335.1 Bryobacteraceae bacterium
ACCGGCAAACCGCGCCACCGCCGCCGCCATGATACCGATCGGGCCGGCGCCGGTTACTAAGACGTCCTCGCCCAATACGGGGAACTCGAGGGCGGTGTGAACGGCGTTCCCGAACGGGTCGAAGATCGCGGCCACTTCGAGATCGATGCCCTCGTGATGGCGCCAGATGTTCGACATCGGAAGCGCGATGTACTCGGCGAAGGCGCCGGTGCGATTGACGCCGACTCCTTGTGTGAATGCGCACAAGTGGCGCCTGCCGGCCATGCAGTTGCGGCAGCGTCCGCAGACGACATGCCCTTCGCCGCTGACGATCTCGCCAACCTGGAAGTCGTTGACGTTGGAACCGATCTCGACGATTTCGCCGACGAACTCGTGCCCAACCACCATCGGGACCGGAATGGTTTTGGCGGCCCATGCGTCCCAATTGTAGATGTGAACATCGGTGCCGCAGATTCCGGTCTTGAGGACGCGGATCAATACGTCGTTGATACCGATGACGGGTTCGGGAACATCGGCCAGCCATAGGCCTTGGCCGGCGCGCAATTTTACGAGAGCTTTCACGAGACGATTATCGCAACTACGCATGGAGTGATACCGTATGGAGGATGAATATTTCCGCGAGAACCACGGCGTGCCTGCCCATGCTGGCTGCCGCCCTGTTTGCCCAACCCACCATTCATGTGAAGACGCCGATGGCGCCGCCGACGTGGGCGCTGCTTGAACAGGAACTGCTGCGCCACAATTCCGAGGCCGTGGAGCGGTTCGCCGAGCGCTACATAGACTCGCGCGGGTACCTTGCACACACGCCGCGTTGGGGCACCCTCGACGGCCCCGACGACGCCATCGAAACCTACTTCAACTGGACGCTGCTCTATGCATTGGGCGGTTCGCAGTCGGTGCTGGACCTTTACAAGAAAGCGCACGAGGGACATCTTCTCCAGTACAACGAGCTTCGCACCAAGCTTACCGACCTTGCCGCCAACGGCGCCTATCACAAAGAGTTCATCACGCAATCGGACTGGTTCCACACGGGTGAAGGGATGCGCGCCTTTTTGCTGCAAGGGCTCGCGGAACCGTTGAACGATAGGCTGCGCCGCCGCACGCAAAGGTTCGCCGGGTTCTATATGGACGAGGATCCAGAGGCGCCTAACTACGACCCGAAGCTGAAGATCATCAAGAGCATCTGGACCGGATCGAAAGGGCCGATGCTGCGCAAGGCGACCGTCTATGACTGGGTAGGCGATCCGGTGCCGGGCGTATATCACCTGCTCCACAATCCCGCCGGGCGCGGGAAGATGCTCGACATGAAGGCGCACTACGACAAGATGCTGGCCCATTGCGCCGAGTATCTCGATAGCGCGGGCGATAACAACCTCAACCTTGCGGCGACGATCCTGCCGCTGAATTCCTATATGTTCACCGGAGAGGAGAAGTATCGGAAATGGGTGATCGATTATGTGAACGCCTGGAAGGAGCGGACGGCCCAGGCCGGCGGTAACATTCCGAGTAACATCGGGCTCGACGGCAAGCTCGGCGGAGAGTACAACGGCCAATGGTGGAAAGGGACCTATGGCTGGAACTTTACGATTTTCGACGGTGAGCTTGGTAAGATCGCCCACCGCAACTATTTTGTGGAAGGCGCATGGCCGGGATTCTCGAATGCGTTTCTGCTGACCGGCGATCAGTCGTACGTGGATGTGCTGCGGCGGCAAATGGACAATGTTTATGCGCAGAAGAAGGTGGAGAACGGACGCACGTTGCTGCCTCAGATGTATGGCGATCCGAAGGGGTATAAGTTCAATGGTCCGCCGAGCTGGTATCACTACACGAATAACCTTTTCACCGACCGGCTTACCGAGATCTACTTATGGTCCATGAAGCGGACGGATCTCGAGCGTGTTCCGGTGGCGACGTCTTACGATCCGAGCCAGCGCTCGAGGAATGGCTATAGCGGCCCCGACCGAAGCGCTGCGTGGCTCGGGTTCCTCGAAGGGAAGATCGCCGACTATCCGGAGAAGGCTCTGCGGGACGATCTGAATTGGGTGCGGCATCGGATGGAGATGATGCGTACCGATCAGACGTCGGCCGATACGCGATTGGCCGATTATCTTTTGGACTTCAATCCCGCAGCGACGAACGCGCTGGTAAATCTCACGCTGGGCGGGTATTTCGCGCGAGGGCGCATCTGGGTACTCCACAGCCGCTTCCGCTATTTCGATCCCGAGCAGAGGCGTCCCGGGCTACCGAAAGATGTTGGGGCGCTGGTGGAGAAACTGACGGATGACACGGCGACGCTATCGCTGGTGAACACCAACCCGCTCGATGCCCGAACGGTGACGGTGCAGGCGGGCGGATACGGCGAGCATCAGTTTGTGAGCGCGACTTCGGGCGGAGTTACGACACAGGTGAACGGTCCGGTGATCACGGTGCGCCTCGACCCGGGCGCGGGGGCGCGCTTCGACTTCCAGATGGCCCGTTATGCCAACCGGCCGACGTTTGCCAGCCCGTGGGATCGAGGCTGGTACGGGAAGAACTGACGCAAAATGGGTTCGGATTGGGTTTGCTATTTGAGCAAGTGATTGAAAACGCGGGCCGGACTGGCTTCGTTGCCCCATATTCGCGGCTTCTGGCGCCGGGCACGTTCCGAAGCGGTGCGGCGATCGCTTCGATATCATGAGAGTAGTCCGCTGGAACGGACCGCGTGCAAACCCGAGTGAAGCAATTCGGGTATTTGAACAAAGCTAAGTGCGGACGATTCTAATGGATACGAGTTCTCGAAATATTTTTCCAATGGCTGTGAACGGTTCCGGCGGGCTTCCCTTTCTTGCGGTGATGGTTCTGGCAGCGATGCCTTTGCATGCGGCCGAGCCGAACGGACCGGCGGCCAAGCGATGGTGGTCACACATTACGACGCTGGCCGCCGACGGGCTGGGAGGCCGCGACGCGGGCAGCGATGGGCATCGCACGGCGGCGGAATACGTGGCGGGCCAGTTTCGTGCCGTGGGATTGAAGCCAGGTTTTCAGGGCTCCTTTCTCCAGCCTGTTCCGCTTGAATCGCGCCAACTTGACGAGCCGGCTTCTTCCATGACTCTTGTCGGCAAGGGGGGCGGGGAGGTGGTGCTAAAGCTCGGGGAGCAGGCGTACTTCAACATCCGCGTGGACCTTGCCCCTGAGATCGACGCTCCGCTGGTGTTCGTGGGCAACGGACTTTCGGTACCGTCTCATGATCACGACGATCTTTCCGGCGTTGACCTGAAGGGAAAGATCGCGGTGTATGTATCCGGTGCGCCATCCACGCTTCCGGGAGCGGTGCAGGCGCACTTCAGTTCCGCGGCTGTGCGGGCGCAGGCGTTAGCGGCGGCGGGTGCGGTTGGAGCGATCGGAATCTCGAATCCCAGCAACCAGGACCTGCCTTGGGAACGATCTTCGGCCTCCCGCCTGCAGCCGGCGATGACGCTTGCCGATCCGGCGCTCGACAGTTCGAAGCTGCTGCGCTTCGGGGCGGTATTTAATCCGGCGGATGCGCAGATGCTCTTCGAGGGCGCTCCGCAGAGCTTCGCACAGATATTGGCGATCGCGGACCGGCGGGAAAAGCTCCCGGCATTTCCGTTGACGATGCGGCTGCGGGCGAAAGCGGTGGTTCGGCGGGCGACGCTTACGAGCGAGAACGTGGTGGGGCTTCTCGAAGGCTCAGACCGCAAACTACGTTCCGAGTATATTGTGCTGAGTGCCCACCTCGATCATATCGGCGTGAATCCGCACTTGAAGGGCGATCAGATCAACAACGGAGCGATGGACAACGCCTCCGGCATCGCGACGCTGATCGAAATCGCGCGCGATCTTTCGTCGGGCCGGGTGCTGCGGCGCCCGAAGCGATCGATCCTTTTTGTGGCGGTGACGGCGGAAGAGAAGGGTCTGCTGGGCTCACGCTTTTTCGCGAACCGGCCGCCGGCTGGGGCGAAGGCGATGATCGCCAATCTCAACTTCGACATGTTCCTGCCGATTCATCCGATGACGAAGGTGATGGTGCTGGGGCTGGAGGAATCGACGTTGCGTAAGCCGCTGGAAGCGGCGGCAAAGAGCGTTGGCGTTGCGGTGCAAACGGATTTGGAACCGCTGCGAAACCGATTCATCCGCAGTGATCAGTACAACTTCATTCTGCGCGGCATCCCGGCGCTGGCGATGAAGGTGGGCTACGACGAGGGCTCCGCGCAGGAAAAGTTGCAGAAGGAATGGATTCGCACGCGGTATCACGCGCCGAGCGACGATGTGGACCAGCCGGTGGACTTCGACGCGGCGATGATCTTCAATCGGCTGGTTCGGGAACTTACGTTGGAGGTTGCCAATCAGAGCAAACGCCCTGAATGGAATCGCGATAGCTTCTTTCGTATCTTTGCAGCGAAGTAGATTCTCCGGCTAAGAGGAAGTAGCGGGTGCTCGATGGCGGAGTGATCGTCGATATCCGCATCGACCATCCACGCTGAGTTGGAGGCCGCCGGCCGTGTCGGTTGTCTTGAAGCTGTCGGTGGCCACTATCCGGGTCCAGGCGGCGGGGAATTGATGAAGCTGGCCGTTGGCCGATGCGAAAGTGCCGGGCTGAGCTTTCTGCTTTAAGGGCGCCCCGCCCTGTGCCGGCTAGATTATCTGGCGTAGAACTTTGCACGCTATGTGGCGTACCGGGCAACCCGCCGCGCGGCGGGCAAGACCTAACGCAACAGGGTTTTGCGACGCTTGAAGGTCTACGGATGCCTGTGCCGTTTTCGGCGATCTAAGCGGATCCCAGTGCGGCGGAAGGCTATTCTGGAAGGGTGAAACTGACCATTGAGCTGGATCGCGAAGAGGATGGCCGCTGGATCGCCGAAGCCCTCGAACTGCCCGGCGTGATGTGCTACGGGCAGACACGCGACGAAGCAATCAGCAACGCCGAACGGCTGGCGATCGAGGTGATAGCGGACCGCATTGCGCACGGCGAGATGGCATCGGCGGCGCTCGCCGTTTCGTTCTCGATTCCAGATGAGCAACTGGCCAGCCACTAAAGCACGGCGTGTCCTCGCGGCTTTGGAGAGAACCGGCTGGAAGATAAAGCGTCAGCGTGGCTCTCACCGACTACTCGTTCACCCGACTCGCCCAGACTATGCCCAGACTATGAGTTCTCTTTTCACGATCAGGACGAAATCGGGCCGAGGATGTTGGCCCGGATCGCCAAACAGACGGGATTGAAGCCGGATGATCTTTGAAGTGCCGTTGCGCCGTCAGTGTGGAGGTTATCGAGGCGAGGGGCACGTTAGAATGGGCGGCGCGGCCTCCAGCCCGATTGCCACGCCCCGAGAAGCATGACCCCTGCTGCCATTAGCGCGATAAAAAAAAAGGCTGAAGAACAGCCAGAGCAACTGTTTGCGTTCGTATCGTCGATGAGGATCCGCGCCGAATGCGATAGGGAGTCTTAAGCGGCTGAGGTGATCTCGACCTCCCCAGCCAAACTGGATGGCACGGGGATGGGATCACCAAACTGGCGCAATGTCTCCAGATGCCCCTGGATCGCTTCGCGGATGTTGAGCTTGGTTTCTTCCAACGTGCGGCCCCGTAGTCATGCAACCCGGAAGATCCGGCACGTAAGCGGACCGGTTCGCGGGAGCCTGCTCGAAAATTACTGCGTACTTGACGTTCATTTCTTCTCCTCCAATCCAGCCGATCTGAGAATTGCCTTCAGCGTTCCGACGGGAATGTCGTCGCCTGGGCTGCCGGGTACCGTCACAACATGCGGCTTTGCCGAATGCTTGAAGTGGCGATGGCTACCGTTGATCTCCCCTGTCTCCATCCATCAGATTCGATTAGCCGAACCAAGTCACGAACATTCACTTTCAGAAGTTTACAGCCACTGGTTGACGTTCGCTCGCAGGAAGTCGCGATGGCGGCCGTTAACGGCCGTACTGGCCGCTGCGATGAATGACAGCCAATCTTGGGAGGAAGTCAAAGACGGTCCCGGTCTTTTGCCCACTGTGCCGTTGATCAGGTTTTGGTCGTTCATCGCGCAGTATCATCGGCGGCCAGGCCGGATCACGGGCGATTTTCTTGTGCTCAATTTTTAGCATATGGATCGTAGGCCTCTCTAGAAGACGAGCCGCCTCGAACGCCTGATAATGGAAGCGCTGTTTCGGGAAATAGGGGGACAGTCTCCATTTCCTTCGGCTTGGTTGGTCCGTTTGGCGGGGGTCTATGGGTTGGGGTGGGGGAAATATGGGGACAGTCCCTTGCGGGGTGGGGCTTAGTTTGGTGCCTGGGTATTTGTTCCCCGCAGAGGACAGTCCCCATATTTCCTTCGGCCGTTGTTTTATTGTTTGTTTTGGGATTTTGCGGCTTGCCATAGAACGAAGCCGACGAGGGCCGCGG
>JBGSME010000257.1:0-3853 GCA_041740335.1 Bryobacteraceae bacterium
ATGAAGGGCGGGGGGAGCGGTCCGGCGATCGCTCCGGGCAAGCCCTCGCGCAGCCTGATGTGGATCATGATCGAGTCCGGCAAGATGCCCATGGGGGGCACTCTTACCAAAGCCCAGAAGCAGACCATCCAGGCATATATCGAGCAGGGCCGTTTTCCCAAGACCGAGATTGACTCCGCGCAGGCCGAACGCGAGGCGAGGCTAATCACACCGGAAGCGCGCCAATGGTGGTCTTTCCGCACTCCGGTGGAGCCGCCGGTTCCCGCGCCCGCCGATGCATCGCAGGCGCGCACGCCGATTGACAGGTTTGTCCTCGCCAAGCTCCAGCAGAAGGGCTGGAAGATGCAGCCTGAAGCCAGCCGGCTTCGCCTGCTGCGGCGTGCGTATCTGGGCCTCACCGGCATGCCGCCTACTCCGGCAGAGGCCAAGGCCTTCCTCGAAGACCCCTCGCCGGATGCCTACGCGAATCTGGTGGACCGCCTGCTCGAGTCTCCCCACTATGGTGAGCACTGGGGCCGCCACTGGCTGGACGTTGCCGGCTATTCGGATTCGCGCGGCGATGCCGGCGATGTCGATCGCGAGGTGTCGTACAAGTACCGCGACTATGTGATCCGGGCGTTCAATTCCAATAAACCGATCGATCGTTTCATCGTCGAGCAGCTCGCCGGCGACCAACTTGTCAACTACGACGCCAAGCTGCAGCCCACCGCCGAACAGCGTGATCCGCTCATCGCCACAGGCTTCCTGCGCACCACCGCCGACATCACCGACAACCAGACCATCTATGAAGTGGACAAGTATTTCGACGCGCTGCAGAAGTCGATGGAGACGTCGCTTTCGGCGATCACCGGCCTCACGATCGGATGCGCCAAATGTCATGACCACAAGTTCGATCCCATTCTGCAAAAGGATTACTACAAGCTCACCGCGTCCTATCAGGCCGTGTTCGATCCCGAGAACTGGCTCCCCGCCAACTTGTCCTACGGCCCATGGCCCGGGCGCATCATTCCGGACATTCCGGCCGATCGCCGCGCGGCCTGGATCAAGGATGTAACCAGCACCGACGCCAAAACACTGCGCCGGCTGGACGATCTGCTCGAAGCCACCTATCAGCGATTCCGCGCCACGGCCAAAGCCGGCGGCGACATGTCTCCGGAAGCGCGCAAGCAGATTCGCCTCGTCATCGAAAACGATCCGGACCTCGACGTGGATCGCGCCGCGCCCAAGGACTTTCTCACCGACAAGCAGTTGGAAGAGCGCTACCCGGAACTGCTCAAGTGGAAAGAGGAGTACGCAGCCAAGCGGGCCGCACGGCGCAAGAAAAACACCGAGATTGACCCGAACTACATCGAAGCCGCGTGGGATGTTTCGAAAACGCCGTCACCCACTTATGTCCTCCAGCGCGGCAACTATCTCGCTCCGGGCGCTGAGGTGAAGCCGGGGATTCTCACCGTGCTCGACGATCCCGCCAAGCCCTTCGCGTTTCCTGACCCCGCGGCGCACCCCGAATGGAATCACACCGGCCGCCGCTTAACGCTCGCCAAGTGGCTGGTGTCTCCGGAGCATCCGCTCACCGCACGTGTTTTCGTGAACCGCGTGTGGCAGTTTCACTTCGGCGAAGGCATTGTCCGTTCGGTGGATGATTTTGGCAAGCAGGGCGAAAAGCCGTCGCATCCGGAATTGCTCGATTACCTCGCCGTCCAGTTCCAGAAACACGATTGGGATCTGAAGTGGTTGACCAGGCAGATCATGATGTCGCAGGTCTACCGGCAGGATTCCGCCGAAATGCCCGAGCAACTCGCCGCCGATCCTTCCGCCCGGCTGCTGTGGCGCAAGCCCCCGTTGCGCATCGAAGCCGAAGCTGTGCGGGACTCCATGCTGCGGGTGAGCGGCTTGCTGAGCCCCAAGATGTTCGGACGCCAGGAGCCGATCAAACGCGGATCCGATGGCCAGTGGCTCGAGGACGAAAAGGGCGATTCGAACCGCCGAAGCATTTACATCGCCCAGCATCGGACGCGCCCGGTCGCCTTCCTCCACGCGTTCGATCAGCCCAGCATGACAGCCGACAATCAGGCGCAGCGATTCCGTTCCGCGCTGCCCATCCAATCGCTCGCTCTGCTGAATAGCCCGTTCATCATGCGCACCACGAAGGCGTTTGCCGACCAGTTGCTGGAGCAATCCGGCGGCGACGCGCAGGCGGCTCTCGATCGTGCTTTTCTGGCCGCGTATTCCCGCCCCGCCACACAGCGCGAACTGGCTCTCGGAAGAGGTGCGCTCAGTGAAACTGCCGACAACCCCGCGGAAGGGCTGCGCACCTTCTTGCAAGCCATGTTCGGCGCCAACGACTTTTTATATATGTACTAAGGACCAGGAGACTAGCCCATGAAACGATACTTATCCCGCCGGCAGGCACTGCGCGAAGCAGCCACTGGCTTCGGAGGAATGGCCCTGGCGTCCATGATCGCCATGGAAGATCGCGCCCGCGCGGCCTCGATGCCCGTTTACAACCTTGCGCCCAAGAAGCCGCACTTTGCCCAGAAGGCCAAGAACGTGATCTTCATCTATGTCGGCGGCGGACCGTCCACCATCGACATGTTTGACCCGAAGCCGATCCTGAGTAAGTTCAACGGCAAGCCGGCGCCCTTCGAAATCAAGGGCCGCGCCTTGAACGGTTCGCAGGAAATCATGGCCAGTCCTTGGGAGTTCACCAAGTGCGGCCAGAGCGGCCGTGAAATTTCGAACCTCCTGCCCCACTTCCAGAAGGTAGTCGACAAGGTCAGCTTCGTCCGTTCGATGCGGACGGACCGCATCGATCACTCCACTGCGCAGTTCACCTTCGTCACCGGCCGCGGCTTCACCGGCTTTCCCACCATTGGCGCCTGGGTGAGTTACGCGCTGGGCACGGAGAACGCCAACCTCCCCGCTTACATCGCGCTCGGCGAAGGCGCTTCCATCGGATCTCGCGCCCATTCTTCGGCCTGGCTGCCGCCGGTCTATAGCGGCACTTCGATGCGCGCCGATGAGCAATCCCCGATCTTCAACATCAAGCGGCCCGAGACAATGTCCCAGACTGAACAGACGCGCCTCCTGCGGCTGGTCAACGAACTCAACCGCGAGCAGAAGGCGCAGCATCCGCTGGACCAGGATCTCGAAGCGCGCATCGCCAACTACGAGCTGGCCGCGCGCATGCAGGTGGAAGCGCTGCGCGTCGCGGACCTTTCGGGTGAGACCGAGGCCACGCGCAAGCTATACGGCGTCGCTGAAGCGGGCTCCGGCGAGTTCGGAAAGCATTGTCTAATGGCCCGCCGGCTGATCGAAAGCGGCGTGCGGTTCTTACAGGTCTACGGCGGCGGAGGGTGGGATACGCACTCCAACATCGGCGGCCAGTTGCCGAACCTGTGCCACCGCATTGATCAGGGCATGTCGGCGCTCCTTACCGATCTCGACCAGCGCGGCATGATGGAGGACACGCTGGTGGTGTGGTCCGGCGAATTCGGACGCCTGCCGACGATCGAGGCCCGCAACAATGCGCCCGGCCGCGATCACAATCCCTACGGCTTCTCGATGTGGATGGCCGGCGCGGGCCTGAAACGCGGCTTCGATTACGGAGAGTCCGACGAACTCGGCTACGCCGCGCTTCCGGAGTTCGCTCTTGGGCACGCCGATATTCATGCCACTGTTCAGCATCTGCTGGGCATCGACTATGCGAAGAACACGTTCTTCTACGAAGGGCGCGACGAATCGCTGGTCGGCGTCACGCCGGCGCGCGTTGTCAAAGAGGTGCTGGCCTGATGCAACGCCGCAATTTTCTTTCTCTTGCCGCGGCCGCCGCAACTCCGCTGGCGGCCGCGCC
>JBGSME010000258.1:0-2909 GCA_041740335.1 Bryobacteraceae bacterium
GGGTCCGCCATAAAGAGAAACGATGCCTGCCGGTCCCCGCCGGTGACGTCGAGGCGCCCTACGAGGCTGTCGGGCGGAATGCGCATCAGGGGGCGTGCGGATCGGAGCAATGCCGGGATATCGACGGCGCGGGCGAGGCGGACAAAGTCGCTGCGGGTAATCCGATCGGCTGCGGAGCGTCCGTCGCGCTGTGTCATCCGGCAGTGCAATTCGCAGTCCATGGCCAGCGTCGCGGAGGCCTCGAAATGATACTGGTAGCGTTCGGCAGCGGTACCACCTTCGACGGCCAGGCGAATGCGAACGTCAGGGGCCTTGGCCGGATCCGCGGCGGCCGTGCGAAATTGATCGGCGAGTTCGTCGGTTACCGGCGGCGCTCCGGCTGGCGATGTTTTCTGTTGGTCGGGCATTGATGTTACCTCAGGTGCTGTAAGTGGACAAACCGTGGCGGTCACAGAAGAGTGTGACCAAACGCTGGATGACTTCCGTGTTGTCGTCCATGACGGTGCCGGTATTGACCGGGCTGCGGCTGGGGCAATTGGAGTCCGGATACTCATCAGGATGTCCGAGCATGTGCCCGAACTCATGTGAGGCGACGTCGCCGGTGTCTAAGGTGTCCCAGTTAGTCATGTTACTGCGGGCGGGGCCGACGCGGACGCGGACGCGGTGGTGCTCATCACTGGTTACCCACTCGACGCGGAAGTTCAGAACACATTTTCCGATGCAGCCGGGGCTGGTGCAACAGCCGAAGCGGCCGCTCCACTTACTCTCGATGCCGGATTTCCATGCGTTGCGGAGCGTGGTCTGCGTGGAGGCATCGATTCCGGCGTCGAAATCGAGGCGAATGCGGACCGTGATCTGGGTGCCGCGCTGATCGTAGGCGGCGGTCCAGCCGTAGACGCATTCACTTACGCTGAAACTAATACTTTGGGTGGGGCCGACTGCGCCGTTGGCGAAGTCATACATTTCGGTGATGAAATTTGTGCCGCCACGAATTTCCTCATGGACGGAAACGGCCCAGCCTTTGGCTTTGGCTGCAGCGGAGATTGCAAGCAAGTTCGTGCAGGTGTCGTCGTTACGATCGTCGAGCTTACGCCAACCGGAGCCACGGAGCCAGACCCAGGCGTTGGATCTTTCATTGTTGGCCCAGAGAGCGTCGATATAGCGGCCACAGGAAACAGCCATTTACTCACCTCCGAGCTTTCATACGGGTTGTGAGCGGGGCGCGGCGGCCGTTTCAAGGAAAGTTGCTACGGTGGCCGAATTTCTGTCACGCTGTCAGAATCGATGGCTTATCCTGAGTTTGACCCGGGGAAACGGAAGCTGCTTTTTTTCAGCCGTGGCAACGGACGTGGCCATGCGATTCCGGATCTTGAGATTGCGGATCGGCTCGCGGGGATTCGCGACGATGTAGATATTCGCTTCGCGTCATATGGAACCGGCGCGCAAACGATCGAGGAATTCGGGCGGCCGCTGATCCACCTTGACCTGCCGGAACGCAATGGCATTGCGGAAACAACGGTGCTGGCGGGACGGGTGATCGGTTGGCTGAATCCGGATCTGGTTGTGGCGCACGAGGAGTTTACGGCGATGCCGGCGGCGAAGATCTTTTCCAAGCCGACGCTGATGATCACCGACTGGTTCACCGATCCGTGGAAGTATTCGATGGAGGCGCTGCGGTTTGCCGACAACATCGTTTTCATCGACGACGAAGGGGTTTTCGACGAGCCGGAGTGGGTCCGCGGGCGGGTGAAGTACGTTGGGCCCGTGCTGCGAAAGTTCGAGTACCGGCAGGGGGATCGGGATCGTGCGCGGGAGGAGTTATCGCTGCCGGCCGACGCACTGGTGCTGGCGATGCTGCCTGGCAGTTGGACCGAAGAGGTGGTGCCGGTGTCGGATTTGTTGATCGCGGCGTACGATTTGCTTCCCGGGCCGAAGCGGATGATCTGGCTGGCGGGCGCCGATCGGGAGATGATCGCGGGAAACGCGGCGTGGTCAGAGGGAATCGATGTGCGCAAACGCGACTGGCAGATCGATCGCATCATGGCCGCGTGCGACGTGGCGCTGACCAAGTCCAACCGCAAGACGCTCATCGAGCTCAACCATCTGGGCACGCCGGCGATTTCGTTCGCGCACGGGCACAATGCGATGGACGAGCGCCGCGCCCGAACTCTTTCCGGCAATCGAATGGTGGCGACAGGCGAATTGGACGCGGCGGGCCTTGCGAACGCAATTCGGGAAGCCGCGGCCCAGGGATGGGGCAAACCGAAGCGCGATCGCGGAGGCGCGGCACGGGCGGCGAAGATCATCAGCGCTCAGTTGCCGTTTGGAGGAGCGGCGGTCGAAGTCAAGCAAATCAGGCAGGGAAGGACGCCAGCCCGGTCCCATGGGCGCTTGCGCCAGGTGTAATTCTTACTTGCTCTTCAGTAGCTCGCCGACAGCGAGGTTATACAGCTCAAAGGGACAGTCAGTAAGTCCGGCCGCGCCCTTTTCTTTCGCCTCTTTCTTCTGCTCGTCGCCGATGTCGGACGCGTAAGGCACACCCGGCTGATAGACGATCAGCGGCGGATGCGCGGCGCCCGAGCCGAGCAGCGGTGCTGCGGTCTGCCGGCTCGCGATGATCAGCGTGTACTGCGCCTGGCCGTCGCGCACGAAATCGATCTGAACCAGAAGTTTGCGGAAGACATCGGCTTCCGGCTTTACGCGATCTTCCTCGTCCAGCCATAGAACACGCCGATCTTTGATGCGCGAGATCAGGTCGCTTCTGACATAGCCGATGACGGTACGTTCGGTGACCGCGGCCCTGGCGCGGCAGATGTCGCTGGTCTCGCAAAGCGCGCCTCCGAGGCGGCGCATTGCGAAAATACGCGCCCCCTCGTCAGACACCCACGCCGCAATGCCGCCGCTACGGT
>JBGSME010000259.1:0-3529 GCA_041740335.1 Bryobacteraceae bacterium
TGCTGCTGTTGGGCGGCACGCTGATCAAGCAGGGGACCGACAAGGTGGACGGATTGTTCAGGGCGATGCTGGACCAGGTGAGCGGCGACGCCGGTCTGGCCGGGAAGGCTACGGTGGTAGGTTTGATCGGAGCCATGCTCGCTGACCTCCGTCCGCTGGCGTACAACCTGCCTGACGATCGTTACGGCCGGATGCTCACCGAGGTGCTGGGGATCTTCGATGCGGAGAAGTCGCGGGAGATCGACTTGAAGGTCCGGCTGGAGGCCGCGGAGGCGTTGGGCCAAGCAGGCGATCCGCGTCTGCGGCTACCGAGAGATAAGGATAAGGACTACTGGGTGCTCGTGCCTGCCGGGCGGTTCGTCATGGGCGAGGGCGAAGATGAGAACGAGACTCCGCACGAGGTCCACCTCGATGCGTTCCTGATTGGGCGGTATCCGGTGACCGTGTTTGAGTACGCGCGGTTTCTGGAGGACACCGAGTACAAACCGCCGCGGAACTGGGAGGAGCAGGTTCAGCACCCGAACAGGCCCGTCGTCAGCGTGAGTTGGCACGATGCCGAGGCCTATTGCCGGTGGGCAGGAGTGCGGTTGCCGACCGAAGCGGAGTGGGAGCGGGCCGCGCGTGGACTCGATGGCCGAGTGTATCCTTGGGGCAACGAACTACCTTCCTCCGGCCACGCGAACTACAACAAGACCGGTGTCGGCCATGCGAGTCCAGTTGGATTGTTCCCCCAAGGATCCACACCGGAGGGGATTGCCGACATGGCCGGCAGCGTGTGGGAGTGGGTCGCCGACTGGTATGACCAGGGTTACTATCAGAACGCTCTCGGTGAAAACCCGAAGGGACCCGAAAATGGGGAACTAAAGTGCCTGCGGGGCGGTTCGTGGGACGACGGTGGTGCGTACCTCCGCGCCGCGTACCGCCACAGGGTCCTACCTGAGAGCAGGGACGCTCTCATCGGGTTCCGTTGTGCCCGGGAAGTGTTTTCTTAGTACTTTTTCCTTTTTCCTTGATACCGGCGAAGCCGGTCGGAAAAATTTTCTCTCCCCCCCCGGCCGAGCTTCGCTACCGTGGAGCTTCCAGAAACGTATATACGTTGCGATACAATCTGGAATGGTGGGCGACGCAATCGAGTTCGATTGGGATGACGAGAACAGGAAGCACCTGATGGCCCATAAGGTCGCGCCCATGGAGTTCGAGCAAGTGTTGCTGAACAACCCGTTGGACCTGCACTACGAACTAGCGGGGAATGAAGAAGCGGTACCGGTCCGTCGGCCTGACGATCGGAGGTCGCCTCCTATCCGTGGTATGGACAATTCGTAACGGCAAGATCAGAGCAGTAACCGCCCTTCCTGCCGGTGTTTCCGATAGAAAAGCGTTTCTGGAGAGACCGATATGAAGAAGAGGACGAAGAAACAACCCGAGCGCGCCATCCCGGCTTTCGCCACCGAGGCGGAAGAGGCGGCGTGGTGGTACAAGAACCGCGAAAAGCATGGCAATCAGCTAGCCGCCGCCGTCAAACGAGGCGAAGCCCAGGTGTTGACGAATGACAAGCTCCGGGAGCGGATAGCGGCAGCCAAGAAAACCGCGGCGCCGGTAGTGTCGCTGCGGATCCCCGAAGCGGATTTGGCGTTGGCCCGCAAGCAGGCCGAGAAGAAGGGTCTGCCCTATCAGACCTACATCAAATCGCTGTTGCACGAAACATTGGTGGCGCGGGAGAAGCGGAAGGCGGGTTGATCGCTTCATCGATGGGGGCCGGGCACGAGCCATGAGTAGACCATGCGGGCTGACCTGCCGATCATTTTCAGAAAAAGGCATATCTCTGCAACGGGGGACCGCCGTTCCGCTTTGCCTCGGGTGAGCCCTGAACCGCCGTGTGCTGTTGGCTTTGCGGATTGACGAACAGTAGTAACTCAGCGCACAACGGAGGCTCTACGCGGCCGTCGCCAGTCGCTGAGTTCGTGGGCCTTGTGAGGGCCGCTCCGGCCCCTGTGTGCTGAGCACCACCACCGGGGCGCCGTCGGCAGGTTTCGCTGGTTTGGAAGGCATGTCGTCTGCAAATTTTTTTCGACCGGCTTTATCTCCCCCCGGCCGAGCTTCGCTACCCACCATAGGGCTTCGCTACCACAGGGCCGGGGAGCGCTTTGTGTGTTCGACGTCACGTCCCATGCCGCGGCGTCCGGTGCGCGATCCGGAAGTGAAGAGACACTCCCGAAGCAGCCTTGACTGATCCGGCCCTGGCCGGCGGATGGCGTGAGCCATCCGCTCCACATCCCGGGCACAACGGAACCCGATGTTATCGTTCCTGTTCTCAGGTTGGTTCCTGTTGCGGTACGCGGCGCGGAGGTTCGTATCATCGTTGTTCCACGAACCGCCCCGCAGGTTCAGACCGCACGCCGTCCTCCGGTGAAGGAGAACTCTTGGAGCAACTGTTCACGCAGCTTCCACGTCTGGCCGTGGGAGGCGTGCGCGAGCCATGCTCGAATTCGTTGCTGGAGATCCTCTCGACTCAAAGATTCTTCCTGAAACTCTGTTTGCATCCGGCGCATCTTCTGGCGGAACCGGCAAACATTGGGGCGTACCAGGCGCGCATGATCTCTGAAGATTCGCCAACCGAGAAACGTAACGCCATCGGCGACGCGATGGACCCGGGACTTCGCGGGATGCAAGTCCAGCCGGAGCGCCCAGAGTTGTTCCCGAAGCCTCTCGCGGATCTCCGCCAACCGGTGCTTGCTGTGGTCGAACACGAGCAGATCGTCCACATAACGAGCGTACACTGCCGGCCGGAGCTGGCGGTTGACCAGTTGGTCCAATGGGTCGAGATACACGTTGGCAAAGAACTGAGAGGTTTGGTTGCCCAGCGGCAGCCCGCGGCGTCGATCACCCGGAGTGAAAAGGTTGTCGCCGGGAAAATAGGCCGCCGCGTCCGGCTGCGGATTTGAGCCGTCGATGACTCGATCCGCCAAGTCGAGCGTGGGCGCGCAGCGGATCACGCGCCTCAGCCGGTCCTTCAGAATCAAATGGTCAATCGAAGCAAAGTATTTTCGAACATCGCATTTCAAAACGTAGGGAAAACGAAGGGCGCCTTCCCGCGCGTGCTCCAGCGCCGCGTGGGTGCCTTTGCCGCTGCGGCAGGCGAAAGAATCCTTTGAAAAACGCCGCTCGAAAATCGGTTCCAACACCTGCGTCAACGCGTGATGCACCACGCGGTCCCGAAAGGGCGCAGCCGAGCTGGACGATAGGAGCCGCCTGCGAGCTCACCCAGTAGCTGGAGGATCTCGCCCTCCAGGTTCAGTAAGAACCCGGCAACATCCGGGCGCGTTCGTTTTCCGGCGGCGGCGCTCTCCACCGCAGACAGCAGGTTGTGGAAACTGGCGATCTCAGACCACAGGTTCCCGATTCGTTTCATTTCAGCTTCGCCAGGTTTTTCCGCCAACCGCCCGCCATCCGGCCGATCTCGTCCACATGCTCCGCCGCGAAAGCAAAGGAGTCCGTGGAGAGGAGTTTCAGATCCTTGGCGAGCCGCAAG
>JBGSME010000260.1:0-13391 GCA_041740335.1 Bryobacteraceae bacterium
AGTCGACGCAAAATTATCATCTCCAAAACGAGTTGTACGGACGTTTCCGCACGGGCGGGATTCAGCACAACTTAGCCGGCGGCACCGAACTGGTGCGTTGGGCCTTTCCTTACATTTTCAACTTCGGAAGCACCGTACCCATCGATCTCTACAACCCGCGATACGGCAACGTACCAAGTGGATTCTTCCCGTTGTTTGGTGATCGAACCTGGGCAAACATCAGCGGCACGTATGTTCAGGATCAGATCGCGCTTCGGCAAAATCTAAAGGTTCTCATTGGAGTTCGCGCTGACTTCGTCGATCAGCGTTCCTCCGATCCGCTCACCGGGCGGAGAACCTCCAGCCGTTCCATTTTTAACATGTCTCCACGCTTCGGAGTGCTCTACAATCCGTGGCGTTCTGCCTCCATCTACGGTTCATACACAAACTCGTTCCTGCCGCAGTTTGGAGTCACGAGCAGCGGCGAAGCGTATGAGCCGCAGCGCGGAAAGCAAGGCGAGTTCGGTTGGAAGCAGTTGATCCTGGGTGATCGGGTATTCACGACCGCCACAGTCTTCCAGATCTGGAAGACCAACGTGCCGACACCCGATCCGCTGAACCCGCGCGCCAACATTCTCACTGGCGAGCAGACGAGCAAAGGAATCGAACTTGATATCACGGGGCGTGTACGCAGCAACTGGACGGTGACCGGTAACTACTCGGCGATCGACGCTCACGTCAGTCAGGACAACCGGCTGCTGGTGGGGTCAAAGCTGGTCGGCATTCCGAAGCATTCGTTTGGCTTGCTTAGCAATTACACCGTCGACCGCGGCCGGTTCAGCGGGTTGAGCTTCGGCGGCGGCATCTATGCGAATTCGAGACGCCAGCCCACCTTGCCGAATCGCTCGACGTTTATCCCGTCGTATGGGAGGCTGGATCTCTACGCGGCGTACCGGCGCAAGCACTGGGAGATCCAGGCCAACGTCAAAAACGTAAACGACTCCCTTTATTACGAGGCGCAAGGCTCGCAGATCGTGCCCCAGCCAGGGCGGAATGCCATTCTGGCCATGAGGTACCGTTTTTGATGTTCGCCGTGCTTCGCCGGATCGCCGGAGTCGAACTCAAACAACAGTATCGCGATGGCACTCTGACGGTGCTGGCCATTCTGGTGACCGGCGTGCTCGGCCTCACCATTGGAGCCCGCTACTCCACTTTCATGGAAGCAGTAGCGGAGGATCGAAGCGCCGCCAGACGGGTACGCGAACAGTGGGTGGATCAGGGAGTCAAGCATCCGCATTCGGGTGCCCACTTCGGCACCTATGCTTTCCGGCACTCCTTCGCGACTGAACTGCTGGAGCCGGGCGCCGCTAGCTTTTCCGGCAAGATCTTTCCCTTGGTGACGCACCAACGCAGTTTTCCGATTGAAGTGCCGATCGATCGCCGAAGCGGACTGACACGCTACGGCGAACTCTCGCCCGGCGTGGTGGGACTTGGGTTGCTCTCCCTCGCCGCCATCCTGCTGGGATACGGCACCATCGCATCGGAGCGGGAGAGCGGGACGATCCGATTGCTGCTGGCGAGTTCGGCTTCACCGAGAACCATCATTTGGGGCAAGTGTCTGGGTTTGGGCATTTCAATCGGAGCCTTGTGGCTTGTGATTGTCGGAGTAGAGGGAGCCTTCCTCGCCTTGGCTGCACGGACCGATCCCGGCTCGCAAGTACAAACATGGATTCGCTTTGCGGGATTTCAAGGGGTACAGTTCCTGTACGCCGCGACCTGGGTCTTTGGCATCGTGGCCCTTTCGGCGTGGATACGAGATCCACGAACGGTGCTGGTGGTGGCGCTCTCGTGCTGGATTGGAAACACCATCCTATTGCCTAGGGCGGCGACGACAGTCATTCGCTCGGTGATGCCGGAGCCTTCTACTGAACAGTTCAACAACGCCATCAAGCACGATATCGCGTTCAATGCCGATGGCACTGAGTGGGTGAACTCGTGGTCGAAGAAACTGATCGCCGACACGTTGCGGCACTACGGCGTGGAGCGCATTGAGGACTTGCCGGTCGGTTACGCGGGCGTCATGCTGAAGGCCTCGGACGCCCATTATGAAGAGGTGTTCGGCAGGCACTTCGCACAGTTGCATGATGTTCACCGGCGGCAGGAGAAATGGATGCTGGGCATGTCGTTTCTCGGGCCTTGGGTGGCGGCACGGTCGCTGCTGGAAGGCTTCGCAGGTACGGACGTGAGTCATCTGGGGAACTTCTCTGACGCAGCCGAGCGATACCGGCGGCAGTTTGTCGAAGCGACCAATGACGTCGCAGAGCGCAAGGGACGCGGCACGGGATGGGAACTTGAAGTGGGCAAGGGGTTCTGGGAGTCGGTGCCTGACTTCAGTTACACTCCGCCCCCCGCCACTTCCGTGATGGGGGACCATGCGGTGGGATGGGCCGTACTTCTGGGGTGGCTCATGGCCGCTGGCTCTTTGCTTCATAGCGCCGGGAGAAGGCTGGGGCGGCAGGCATGAGACGGGAAATTCGCCTTCTGGCGCGAGACACGGGATTGTGGCTGCTCGCTGCGACGTACTCGTTGCTCTTGATCTACGGGTCAATTCAGGGAGTGCGCGGATACCGCGAGTCGATCAGCCAGATTGCGCAAACGAAAGCAGAGTATACGAAGAAATGGCAGGCCATGGCCGGTGCCGCCGCCGACAGCAAGGATACAATCTGGGGTTCGTGGAAGAGCGCGTCGCTGGCAGGTAGCGAACAAGGTGGCGCCGTTGCCTGGATCGATCCGCTGCAGGTAGGCGTCTTGAACCTGGGGCATGCGGCGCGGGAGAATCCCGTGCGGCGAATCTCGCTCTACGATAGCCCCGTTTCGCCGCCCTTGTCGAATCCCATGAACGAGGTGTACGGAGCCATGGACCTAGGGTTTGTCGTGCTTTGGATCCTGCCTCTCACAGCCTTGTTGATGGCCCATCAGGCCTTGGGGCGCGACTGGGAGGCGGGAGTCTGGCCTTTGATTCTCGTAAGTGGAGTCCCTCTGTACCGGCTGGTCCTGGCCAGGTTGGCGCTTCCCTTCGGCATCCTGATGATCTCGACGATTATCGCCGCGTTCGTCTCGGTGGCGATCACTTCCGGGCAGGTGGCGGGAACCTTCTTTACTTGGACGGCGTCGGTTGCACTCTATGCGGCTACTTGGACAGGCCTCGGTGGGTGGTTGGGACTCGGAGGGCGCAATCCTTCGCGACAGTTGCTGATTGCCGGTGCCTTTTGGCTCGGATCTGTGTGGGTAGCCCCTGGTTTGATCGACGCCATCACTGAACTGGCCGTTCCGCACGTAAGCGCCGCGGACGGACTGCTGGCCGCGCGCAATGCGCAGATCGCTCTGTCGCAACGAGGGGCAGCCGTGATGAAAAGAGTGTATCAGGAGCATCCGGATTGGCAGCCTTCACGGGAACTGGTGGAACGAATGAACCGGCCCGTTCCCGGTGGGCCCCGAAAGCGGGATGCCCGCAACGTCTACGCCAACTACTTGGTTGCGGAGGAGGCGGCAGCACCGAACCGCGAGCGATTGACCCAACGCCGCCGCCGAGTGGAGGAGTTGGCGAAGCGCTTCAGCTTCCTCTCACCAGTAATTGCGATGCAGTATGTGACGGAGGAGGTGGCCGGTAACAGTTTTGACCGCTATCGGGAATTTGGCGACCGGGCTGAAGCATTTCTTCGTGAATGGCGAGCCTATTTCGCCAGGAAGGTATGGCGGCTTGAGGAGATGGAAGTAAGCGACATCGAGCGCCGGCCTCGGTTCCAGCCGGATACCGGTTCGAAAGGAAGCTTGGGCGAGCGGATCGATTTGCCGGTGGCTGGGCTAGTGCTGTGGTTCGCCGGGATCTTCGTGGCTCTTTTGGGGCGCATTCGCCACTTCTCGCTGAGCCAGTGCAAATAAAGCCGGCGCGGGCACTTGCGCTGATAGTGATACGGCATTATCATTTTAACCAAGGTACTTATCATGCTAGAAGCCATCGCCCTCTCGAAAAGCTATGGAGCGCAAACCGCGCTGCATCCGCTCGATTTGAAGATTGATCGCGGAGAAGTCTATTGTCTGTTGGGCGCCAACGGAGCAGGAAAGACTACCACCATCAACCTCTTCCTTAACTTTGTCGAACCGACATCTGGAGCGGCGAAGATAGCCGGACTCGACGTTGCCACGCAAAGCTTGGAGAGCAAGAAGCATGTGGCCTACATCCCGGAAACCGTAATGCTCTACCGAAATTTGTCTGGATTGGAGAATCTGGAATACTTCACTGCACTCTCCGGCGTTGAGAAGTACAGCGAAGAGCAACTCCGCGGCTTTCTGCGAAGCGCGGGTCTGCCCAAGGATGCCGAAGACAAGCGAGTGGGTGCCTATTCGAAGGGGATGCGGCAGAAGGTGGGGATCGCCATTGCTATGGCGAAGAAGGCTGGCGCACTCCTGTTGGACGAGCCGACCTCGGGCCTAGATCCCAAGGCGTCGAATGAATTCTCCGAACTGCTGAAGCGGATGAGCGGAGAAGGCGTGGCGATCCTGATGGCCACACACGATCTGTTTCGCGCCAAGGAATGCGGAACGCGCGTCGGCATCATGAAGCAGGGGCGCATGGTGGCGTCACTGTCCACCAGCGAGATTGGTCATGCTGATCTCGAGCGACTGTATCTCCAACACATGCACGATTAACCGAGGAGCCTTGCCATGATTTCAATCATTGCCCGCAAAGAGATTACTGAGATGCTTCGCGATGGCCGCGTGCGCTGGTGCGGCGGCATCATTCTGGCGCTGCTCGCAATGGCTTTTCTGGCCGGTTGGGCGCGTCACCGCGACTTGAGCGCTCAGCATCGCATGGCGCAGGAGGCGACCCGGCGTCACTGGCTCACCCAAGGTCAGAAGAACCCGCATTCGGCGGCGCACTACGGAATCTACGCCTTCAAACCGAAGCTGCCCATGGCGGTTTTGGACACGGGCACGGAACCTTTTACTGGCGTCGCCGTCTGGCTGGAGGCGCACAAGCAGAACGAGTTCAAGTATCGTCCTGCGCAAGATGCCACTATGCTGGCGCGTTTCGGTGAACTGACGGCGGCTACGGTACTGCAATTGCTGATTCCTCTGTTGTTGGTGATCATGACCTTTGGAGCCTTTGCCGGTGAGCGGGAGCAGGGGACGCTGCGACAGTTGATGAGCGTTGGCGTGCCGGCGCGAACTTTAGCGCTGGGCAAAGCGATGGGGTTGATGACTGGGCTTGCGATGTATCTGGTTCCGGCGGCGCTCCTCGGGGCCGGAGCATTGGTCTTCGCTTCCGGCACGGAGGAAGGTGCGGCCTCATTGCCCCGCGCCTTGTGGCTGGCTCTGGCCTACAGTCTTTATTTCCTGATCTTTGGAGCGGTCGGTCTGGCTGTTTCGGCATGGGTGCGTTCACCGCGGCTAGCTTTGGTTTGCCTGCTTGGCTTCTGGATCTTCAACTGCCTGGTGGCGCCTCGAGCGGCCGTGGACTTTTCGAAGAAACTGCACCCAACGCCTACGGCCTTCGAGTTCGCTGAGACGATTGCCGCCGATCTGGCCGGAGCCGACGGCCATGGGACCTCCTCTGAGCGTGCCAAGCGATTGGAGGAGCAAACCCTGAAGCAATACGGCGTCTCCAAGCTAGCCGACTTGCCCGTGAGCTTTGCCGGGATTTCGTTGCAGGCCGGTGAGGAACATGGCAACCAAGTGTTTGACCGTCGATACGGTGAACTTTGGAACTCGTTCGAGCAGCAGAACCGGTTTCGAGACTGGGCTGGTCTGGCGGCGCCCCTCTTAGCCGTGCGGCCCGTATCGATGGCGATGTCGGGAACCGATAGTGCGCAACACCGCCATTTCGCGGCTGCGGCCGAGATCTATCGCCGGGATCTAAACCGTCGCATGAACGACGAGCTTCGCAATCACGGTAAGGGTAAGGATTACGGTCATCTGGTCGGCGACGACTTCTGGAAGCAGATTCCTTCCTTTGAATACTCGGCACCGAACGTAAGTTGGGTGCTGCAACGGCAGTTACTCCCCCTGATGGTGTTGGCGTTTTGGGCTGCGGCGGCGATGGCGGCCTGCTACTTTGCAACAACTCGGCTAAGGGTGGACTAGATGTTGATCCAGATACTGAAGTTTGATTTGAAGAACCTGGCGGCGGAGCGATCGCTTTATGTGGTGGCGGCAATTTTCGCCATCTTGCTGGGGTATGGAGCCTGGAACGGATCGGCGTGGGCCCAGCATCAGCGAACGACGCTCGTCAGCATTCAAGCGGAGCAGGAGAAACGCCTCGCGGCGTTGCCGGGCAGAATGGAACGGGCGGTAGGACAGAACCTTCCGGCGTTTCAAGATCCACGGATGCCCGGCGTAGTAGGTGGACGGGAAGGAGTGCCCTATCTAACGCTGCCTCCGCGCGAAACAGCGGCTCTGGCCATCGGGCAAAGCGATCTCTATCCCTACTACCTGAAGGCATCCACGCAAAGCGCATCCAACGTGTTGAGCTCCGATGAGATCGAGAATCCCGACAACCTGCTGTTCGGGCGCTTCGATCTGGCATTCGTGCTGGTCTATCTCTACCCGCTGTTGATTCTGGCGCTGAGCTACAACATATTGAGCGCGGAGCGGGAGCAAGGGACGCTGGCCTTGACGATGTCACAGCCAGTTCGGCTTGCAACGGTCGTGTTTGGGAAGCTAGCCTCGCGTGGCGTGATCCTCGTATCGCTCGCCCTGCTGGTGGCGATGGTGGTGATGCAGTCGAGTGGCGGGAGTGTCTGGTCCCCTGAGTTCTTACTCTGGATCGGCGTGTTGCTAGCCTACTCGGCGTTCTGGTTTGCTCTTGCGGTGGTTGTCAACGCATTTGGAAAGAGTTCCGCTGCTAACGCAGTGACTGTTTGCGCATGCTGGGTAGCGCTTGCGCTGATTGTCCCTTCCGCGCTGCACATGCTGGCGGGGACGCTGTATCCGGTGCCCAGCCGTGTCGAAATGATTCATGCGATGCGCGAGGCTTCCAAGGACGCCACCGCGCGCGGATCAGCGGTGCTAGCGAAGTATTTGGAGGACCACCCGGAACTGTCGCCTGGCGGGGCGCAGAATGCCGCAGATGCGGCTTCCAAGGCCCTAGCGGTGCAGCAGGAGACGGAGCGTCTCATGGCACCCGTGCTAGTCCGTTTCGACCAACAACTCGAGGGCCAGCGAGGACTACTGAACCGGCTGCGGTACTTGTCGCCGGCGATTCTAGCCCAAGGCGCCATGAACGATCTGGCGGGGTCGGGCACCGAACGTTTTGATCATTTCCGGCAGCAAGTGGATACGTTTCTCGCCACTTGGCGCGGACATTTTGCGAAGTTTGTGCTGGCAAAGCAGATGCTCACGCCTTCGGATGTAGCGGCGCTGCCGCGCTTTGTTTTCCAGGATGAATCGCCCTCGGCTACAATAGGCCGCATTCTGACTGCCTTGCTGGGCATCCTTGCGCCAACCGTTATCTTGAGCATTTCCGGCTTGACCATGATGCGACGCTATCGACTAGGAAGCTGAGTCGCGGCAATGCTGGACTTAGCAGTCTCACCCTTTCGCCTCGCTGCCAGGCGCTTGTTCCGTCGAGCTGGCTTCTCCACTACCGTGGTCTGCACGCTGGCATTAGCCATCGCGGCGGCCACCACCGTCTTCAGCTACGTGAACGCACTTCTCTTGCGTCCCTTTCCTTTTCGCGAGCCTGATCAACTCGTCGAGATCCGGACGGTGAGTGGTGGCGAAACCGGCAAGCTATCCATGCGGGAGGTGCTCGATCTTCAGGAGCGGATTCCGATCATCGAATCAATTGCCGCACATACTGGCAGCGCGGGCGGCTACAACTTCAGCGGCGACGCCAAGCCTATGGAGTGGAAGGCGATTCTCACCACCGGTAATCTTTTCGATGTACTCGGACTCCCCCTGGCATTGGGAAATCGATGGGTTCCCTCAGCGGACCGTAATCGAGACTTTCGGGTCATTCTCACCTACGACATCTGGCAGAGCGTCTTTGGCGGACGTCCAGACGTGATCGGCAAGACAATTACGCTCGACCACGCACCCGGCTACGAAATCGCAGGAGTCGCTCCGAAGGGATTGGATTTTCCGCGTGGCGTGGAGGTTTTCCGTTCGCTTGGAGGCTTCACGAATTATGAGACGCGTACCGGGCGCAACGTGGTCGCCGTCGCTCGCCTAAAAGCCGGGCACAATGGGCGAGAGCTACAAAGCCAACTCGACAACGTCTCTCGAATCCTGGAAAGGGAGTTCCCCGGCACAAATCGCGGGATCGCGTTCCGGGCCAGTTCGTTTCGTTCCGTTTACTCCGGGGATGTGCGCCCTTATTTACTAGTCCTGTTCGGATCTGTCCTGTTGCTGATGTTGATCGCCGCGGTGAACACCGCCAATTTGCTTTTCGCCCGTGCGGTCTCCAACTCGCGAGAATTGACGATTCGTATGGCGCTGGGTGAGAGCCGCGGTGCGCTAATTTCGCAGTTGGCAGCGGAGAGCTTTTTGTTGGCTGCCTTATCAACCGGCGCCGGATGGGCATTGGCGTTCTGGTGGATGAGGCTGTTGCGCGAAATGATCGGCCTCCAACTGCCCTCCTGGGTCACCATCGATATGGATTGGCGGGTCTTGACGTTTACCGGTCTGACGGCTGTGGCCGCAAGTGCATTCTGCGCTCTAGCGCCTGCTTGGCAAGTGAGCCGTGATCGAGACTATGGCGTGGCGCTTCGAGCCGGGGGCCGTGGGGTGTCAGGTGACCGCACAGAGAACCGTCTTCGTTTTGTTCTGATCGTCGCTCAGATAGCTCTTGCGGTTGTGCTTGTTTGTGGTGCGGGTTTGTTAGTGAAGGCGTTTCAGGACATTCAATCCAGCGACAATGGCTTTCGCCATGACGATGTTTCCACTTTTCGGGTGGCACTCGGTTGGAAACGCTATGGAACGCGTGACCAAATCATTCAGTATTACGAGCGGGCGCAGCAGGCATTACGGGACGCTCCAGGAGTGACCGAAGTGGCCTTTGCCAGCGCGCCACCGCTGCTTCGGCAGGAACAAGAAGAGAACAACGTGATCCAGTTGGACGGCCAGAGTACGCTGGAGGCCGCCGCAAACCCGTTCCCCCACGTCCAATTCACAAGTGAGAATTACTTCGAGCTCCTCAAGATTCCGGTCCTTTCGGGGCGGCGCTTCACGGCTTTCGACGGAATGAAGTCGGAACAAGTGGCAATGGTCAGCAAGCGCCTAGCGGAGCGTCTATGGCCCGGCGAATCGGCTCTAGGCAAGCGCATCGCCTTGAATCGAGCGGGGAACTCCGCGCCGGCGTACCGGACCGTGATTGGCGTTGCCGCCAATGTTCGACAGACGCAATTAGCAAGCGTGTCCGGCATGGATCTCTACATTCCATATCGCCAAGCGAGTGCGGCAAATCAATATCTGTTGGTGAAAACCAAGCTCGGTCCTTCCGCCTTCAAGAGCCTTGCAGAGCAGGTGCTTTGGAACATTGACTCCGAACAGTCGCTATTCGATTTTCAAACCTACAAAGGCAGAGTGCTGGATGGACTTTGGCAGTTGAGACTCTCGCGAGTTCTCCTGATTCTCTTTGGAGCCGCCGCTATGTTCCTTGCCGCAACAGGCATCTTTGGCCTGATGTCCTATCTGGTAAGCCAACGGCAACGGGAAGTTGGAATTCGTTTGGCGTTGGGGGCGCTTCCGGCACAGGTGCGGAAAGAGGTTTTGATCGAAGGGTTGCGAATTGCGGCATCCGGAATTGTGCTTGGTTCAGCCGGCGCTTGGCTGGCGGGCCTGGCAATCCGCAGCTTCCTCTTCACCGCCCAACCTTTTGACCCCTTAGTGTTCCTGACAACGGCCGGCATCGTGTTGGCAAGCACGATGATGGCGTTGTTACTTCCCGCGATACGCGCCGGGCGTGTGGACCCCATCATTGCCTTGCGAGAGGAGTAGTATATGCGTTTGATTTTGGTAGTTGCGATGCTTACCTGGCGGTGCTTTGCCGAGGACTATGTACTTGCCGGCAGGACCATCCCAGCGGGGACACGGCTTGACTTTGACTTGCCCGTCGCGGCCGGTGCGGACCCGGCGACGGAGATTCCTATCTCTGTGCTTCATGGCGCAAAGCCAGGACGCACGCTGCTCATCACCGCTGGGGTCCACGGCGCGGAGTTCGTCCCCATCTTGGGCGTCCAGCAGTTCCTTCCCCAGGTGGATCCAAAGTTGCTCAGCGGTACTTTGATCGTGGTCCGCATTACGCACTTTGCATCGTTCCTTCGCGCCACCGTTTTCTACAACCCTTACGACCACAAGAACCTCAATCGCGTCTTCCCCGGCTCGCCGACAGGTACCCAGACGGAGCGCATCGCTCATGTCTTCACAACGCAGTTGCTCAGTCGCGCGGACGCGCTAATCGAACTTCACGCCGGCGACGCCACCGAATCGCTACATCCCTTCGTCGGTGTTTACGGTGGCGCACTCGCCGCCAAACAGTATTCACTCTCCAAACAGATTGGCTTGGCCCTGGGGTTGCCGACCGTTTTGCTTTATCGCATGGACACTCCGGAACAGATCCAAGGCACTGGACGCTCTTCTAACCGGCAAGCGGTCGCCGACGGGAAGGCCACGGTTTTGGTGGAGATCGGTGACCGCGGACGGCGCGACGAACGTTTGATCAAGCAACTCTCCGACGGCCTGACCAACATGCTGCGAGTGATGGAGATGCTGCCAGGCAAAGGAAGGCCATCCCCGCAAGGCCTGAAATGGTACACGGCGACAGCGTCGACCGCACCCAAAAATACGGGCATCTTCTATCCGTTGAGGGAAGCCGGTATGCCGGCGCGCAAAGGAGAACGGGTTGGCTATGTCACCGACTTCGCTGGAAAAGTGATCGAGGAACTCACCTCCCCAGCGGAGGGCCTGATTCTCTACATGCCGTACGCCCCGCCGCTGAACGCGGGACCTTCATCCCCAGTGATGATCGCCATTCCCGGCACACCGTAGTGAAAGGAAAGTTCTTGCCGAGGTTGTGATGATAGTGTATTCTCAATATCATCATGAATTCTTGCCGCGCGTGTGCGTTTCTCCTTCTTGCTCTCCTGAGTCCGGCATCCGCCTTCTGCCAGACGACGGTGAGCGGATCACTTCGCGGACGCATCAGTGACGCGCAAGGGTTGGCCATCAAAGGCGCCACGATCCAAGTGGAGGCTGAGGCCAATCAGCAGCGAACAGAGTCGGCCAAGGATGGCGAATACTACTTTGCTCGCCTGCGGCCCGGTAAATACATAGTCCGCGTTGAGAAGTCAGGCTTCCGCACCGCGCTCCAGGAAGAAGTGGAGATCGCCGTCAATGAGACCCTGACCCTCACTTTCACGCTCCCGGTCGGGCAGGTGCAGGAAACGATTACCGTAACGGAGTCAGGGGGGATCGTCCAAGGTGATCGCGTCGAGATCGGTGGCCGGGTCGATGAGCGACGCGTGCGTGACCTTCCCCTGAATGGCGAGAACTTCGCCAAGCTGTTGCAACTTGCCCCCGGCGTTGCGGGAGGCAGTCCAGCCAATCCGTCCATTGGCGGCGCTCGCCCGGTCGCGAACAGCTACACGATCGATGGCGCTACGTCGAATGATGAGCGAGGCTCGAACGGCCTCTCGCTCGGCGGTGGCGGCGCGGCGGAGTTCAACGGCTTCTCCCCCAACCTGGTTTCCACTGAGGCGATTCAGGAGTTCTGCATCATCACGTCCGGGGCCGACGCCACGTTCGGCCGCGGCTCCGGCGGACAAGTCAACATCATTACGAAGTCCGGTGGAAACGCGTTCCACGGCTCAGCTTACGAATACTTCCGCAACAACAAGCTCGATGCTCGCGACTTCTTCAACTACGGCCCTTTCTTTGCCAAGGACGGCTCCGGGCGCAGCGTCGTGCCGCCCTTCAAGCAGAATCTTTTCGGCGCAACCACTGGCGGACCAATCGTCAAAAACAAACACTTCTTTTTCGGCTCCTATGAGGGCTTCCGGCAGAAACTGGAACAGACCGCGGCGGCCACCGTGCCAAACGCTGATCTCATCAAGTTGATTCCCGGCGGCATGGGACAGCTTTTCAAGCTCTTCTACATGGACCGCGGTGTCGTCCCATCTGTTGGCAATCCGGCTGGGTCCTTTAGCGCTCTATCCGTCGCAGATCGCAATGCAGCGATTGCGGGCGGTTTCCCCGCCGCTCTCTTTAACGGCAACCTCGCCGACGGGGAAGCCGGTAGTGTTCTTCTCTCGACTACGAATACGCGGGATGTCTCGCAAGACGCTTTCCTGGTCCGCACGGATCACCATCTCTCGCCAAAGCTTACAGTGAACACTCGCTATGCCTTCGCGCAACCCTTCGCAACGGTGAACCAACGGGCGGTAGCGGGAGTGGTTGAGGATAACCGGCGCCGCTGGCAATCCGGCACGGCGCAGGCTGTCTACGTGGTGAGCCCCTCGCAGATCATCGAGGCTAGATTCAGTTTCTTACGCTCTCGCATCTTCGACGCCCCGCGCGACCCGCTGGAAAAAGGACTGGTGGACTTCGGGATCGACCCCCTGCTCGGCCTGCAGGTCCGGGTGAATGGCACGTCGCTCAGCCCGCTCACAATTTCCCGCTCCACCGGCTTGATGGATAACCAGACCGTGCCGCAAGGAAGTCTCCTGCATACCTTGACCAGGGGCAGATTGTCCCTCCGAAGTGGGTTGGATATTCGACGGATCAACATCAACAACACGCTCGTTAGCAATGCGTCGTTCATGCAACTCACTGGCTTGGTGGGTACCAACGGTCTGTTGGGAACCCGCCCGGACCAGCCTGAAGTGCTCGTTACTGAACTGAATACGACGCTTTATGGAGTAAACGGAGGCCCGACGACACCGCAGCGCGGATGGCGCGCGACGGAGCAGGAGTACTTTGTCCAAGCCGATTATCGCTGGCGCCGCAATGTAACGCTAAACCTTGGCTTGCGCTATAGTCCGGGCGGTGCCTACTCAGTGGTTGGCAACTACATGGGCAACCTCTACGCGGTAGACAACGCGGGGAAACCCGTCCCCGGAGTTAGCCCATTTACCTACGGCCCTTATCAGAATCGAGCGCTTTCCGTCGCTGATGATCGTCAGATCTTCAATTCCGATCTCAACAACTGGCAGCCGCGCATCGGAATTGCCTGGAACTTGCGTGGTGATGGGAGGACCGTTCTACGCGCCTCCTGGGGCCTGTATTCTGACCGCTTCTTCCAACGCCTGATTGATTTCGGCGTCTTGAACTCGCCGTATGCGCATTCCAGCATCTTCACGAGCATTCCTTTCCCCCCTGGCGCACAGATTCCCTTGCGGACGGACACGCCGCCC